>JANNJX010000282.1:0-4603 GCA_031396005.1 Burkholderiales bacterium | reverse complement strand
CCCCTCGGGGGGGGGCGCCGGCGCCGGCGCCGGCGCCGCAGCCGCGCGCGGCCGGCCCGCTTTGGCCGCGTCCGCGGTGTCGGCGCCGGCGGTGGTGTTGGCCGTGACAGCAGCGTCGGCAGCCCGCGCGTCCTCCCGTCGCGCAGACGGCGGGGCCGCCGCTGGCGCAGCCGTCTGGCCGGTAGCGACGCTCTCGGCAACCGGCTCGGGTGCAGGGGCCGGTGCAGGGCGCGCATCGGCTCTGGCCGCGGGCGCCTTCGCTTCCTTGGCGCGGCGCGGCGAGATCTCTTGCTTCGGCGTCGGCGCCACGGGTGTCGTCTGCGCCCGCAGGTCGGGCTCATCACGCCTGAGCTCGGCTGGCGCAGCCGCCGAGGCCACCGCCGATGGGGCCACCCCCTGCTCGGCCGCGCCCTCTCGCAGCGCCGGCTCATCCACCGGCGGCTCGCGCGTGCTCCACATCAGGCCGACGATCGAGGCCACGGCTAGCGTGCCGAGCGACGCCGCGACCTGCGGCTGCACCAGCCATGCGCCCAGACGCAGCCACCACGGCGCGGCAGGCGCCGGCCGCACAGCCGCGCGGGCGGCGGCGAGGATGTGCGCGCTGACCTGGCGCGGCGGCAGCGCGTTGCGGTCGGGCGCGTGGCGCAACGCGGCCAGCAGGTGCGCGTCGCGCGCATCGTCGTGAGGTCGTTGTTCGCTCATCAGCCTCGCCCCGCCGGCAAAAACGCGCCCATGCAAGTGCGCAGCTTGGACATCGCGTAGCGCAGCCGGCTCTTCGCGGTCTCGAACCCGACTTCCAGCGAACGCGCCAGCTCGTCGAGCGCCAGACCATCTTCGTGATGCAGCAGGAAGACGCTGCGCTGCGCGGCCGGCAGCGATTCCAGGCAATCGAGCAGGCGCTGGCCGGCGGAGCGCCAGAAGGCCTGGTCGTCGACGCCGGGTGCGGCCGCGGGCCAGGCTTGCCAGGCCTCGGACGCCGGCGCCGGCTGCCAGGGCTCGCCCTCGCCGTCGTCGTCGGCGCTGCTGCTGCTGACCTCGCGCCCGCTTTTCCGCAGCACGTCGATCGCGCGGTGGTGGGCCAGCGTGAACAGCCAGGTGCGAAACGTCGCGCCCTGCGGCTGCCAGCGCTGACGCGCGTTGACGACACGCAGCCAGGTGTCCTGAAAGACCTCGTCGCCCTGCGTGCCGGCCTCGCGCCCGAGGACGCGGCGCACGAAGCGGTACAGCGCGCCGTGGTGACGCGCGTACAGGCGCTCGAAGGCGCGCGCGTCGCCTTGCGCAAAGGCGCGCATCAGGGCGTCGTCGTCATCGTCGGGGGCCATCGTGGAGGCTCGTGCATGCGGCAGTGTCGGTCGTCCGGGCTTGTACGCGGCAGCCCCGCCAACGGGGTTGCGCCGGCTGGCGGCTGTGCATTGAAGTTGGTTCGCGGCAGGTTCATCATGCAGCCATGAACGTTGGGCGCTGCCTCCTCGCAATTTCCTTGGCCACCATGCTCGCCGCCTGCGGCGTCGGCGTGTCGCTGGGCATCGGCCCCGATGACGACCCGCCGAGCGTCAGCCTGGCCGCCGCGCCGTCGTCGGCCGCGCCGGGCGAGCGCATCGGCCTGGTGGCGGCGGCCAGCGACGACTATGTCGTCCGCGAAGTCGAGTTCTTTCGTGTCGACGCGCGCGGCGATGTGTCGATCGGCCGCGACAGCAGCGAGCCCTACGCCATCGAAACCACGCTGCCCACGGATGCGACCGTCGAGGTGCGCTACTTCGCGCGCGCGGTGGACGATGCGGGGCAGGAGAGGGACAGCCGGGAGGTGGCGGTCGCGGTGCAGTGACGCTGCGACGTGAGCCCACCGGGATAGACGTCTGGACGTCTGCACTTCGGCGAAAAGAAGATGGCCCGGCGAAGTCAGAGACGCCATTGTCAGTGTGCTCGAAGGCCACCCTCGTGGCGCTTCAGTGCGCGGGATCACGGAGGCGCTCTTATCTGCAACTCAACACGACGACGCTGTCCGCACGAATGGACCGTGCTCGGTATTCACTGCTGGGGTTCGACGAACCGCCGCCGCCGCGAGCCAGTGCGCCGGAGACCAGGTTCATCCATGGCCGTGCCGAGTTGCTGCTCGGCGACTGCATCGACTGGCTCGACCGGCGCGAGGCGCAGTCAATTCATGCGGTGGTCACCGATCCGCCTTACGGCCTGGTCGAGTACAGCGACGTCGAACAGGAAAAGCTGCGCTACCGCAAAGGTGGCGTACCGCCGAGCTTCGACGGCGACAAGCGTGCGCCTTTGCCGCGGTTCACGGTGCTCAACGCCCAGGACCATGCCGCGCTGGAGCGCTGCTCCTATTCCTGGGCGCGCAGCCTGCTGCGTGCGCTGGTGCCGGGAGCCAACGTACTCGTCGCCAGCAACCCGCTGCTGTCGTTCATCGTCTCCGGCGCGCTGGCGCGCGCGGGTCTCGAGCGGCGGGAGGAAATCGTGCGCCTGGTCATGACCATGCGCGGCGGTGACCGGCCGAAGGCGGCACATGTCGAGTTCGAACAGGTCAGCATGATGCCGCGCTCGATGTGGGAGCCGTGGCTCGTCTTCCGCAAACCGATCGAAGGCCGCGTGCAGGACAACCTGCGCAAGTGGGGCACCGGGGGCTTTCGGCGCATCTCGGCCGACAAGCCGTTCGGCGATGTCATCGAATCGGCGCCGACGCGCGCTGCCGAGCGCAAGCTGGCCCCGCACCCGAGCCTGAAGCCGCAGGCCTTCCTGCGCAAGCTGGTGCGCGGCGTGCTGCCGCTGGGTCCGGGCGTCGTGCTCGATCCGTTCGCGGGCTCGGATTCGACGCTCGCCGCTGCCGAGGCGGTCGGCTATTCGAGCATCGGCATCGAGCGCGACCGCAGCTACTTCGCCGGGGCTGGCAGTGCGATTCCGCGTTTGGCGGCGCTGCGTCTCTCGCCCTGAGCGTCGCTACGCGCGATACAGCCAGTTCGCGCGCAGCTTGGCGATACCGCGCGCGTCGAGCGTGGCGGTGCGTGTGCCCAACTCGCCTCGCTCGTTTCGCCGGAAGTCGTCGTACGGCAAACTGGCTTGCAGGTTGAGCCGCGAAGGATCGAGTGTGTTGCGGGCGATCGGCATGGTGGTTTCAGCTCGCGAGCACGCGCAGGATCGCCGCGCCATACGCCTCCAGCTTCTTCGCCCCCACGCCGCTGATCGTGGCCAGCTCGCCCGGCGTCGTCGGCTGCTGCTGCGCCATCGTCGCCAGCGTGGCGTCGTGGAAGACGACGTAGGCAGGCAGGTTGTGTTCTTTGGCCACGTCGGCGCGCCAGGCGCGCAGCGCGGCGAAGCGTTGTTGGGCCTGGGCATCGAGCGTGGCGGCGAGGCCGGCGTTGCTGCCGGGCTTGCCCGGTGCGGTCTCGCAGCGATCGCGGCGCGCCCGCACACGCGGCAGCGCCTCGCGCGGCACGCGCAACACGATCGGCACCTCGCCTTTCAACACGTTGCGCGCGCTGTCGGTCAGCGCAAGCGTGTTGTATTCGCCTTCGGTCGCGACGTGGCCGAGGGCGACGAGTTGGCGCAGCACGCCGCGCCAGCGCGCCTCGTCGAGGTCGGCGCCGATGCCGAAGGTCGAGAGGCGATCGTGGTGGTGCTGGCGGACCTTGTCGGTGATCTTGCCGCGCAGCACGTCGATCAAGTGCCCGGCGCCGTAGCCGATGCCACTCGACTGTCTGATGCGGTAGATGCACGACAGCAGCTTGCGCGCGGCCTCGGTGCCGTCCCAGGTGCCCGGCGGTACGAGGCAACTGTCGCAGTTGCCGCAGGGCCGGCTCGCCTCGCCGAAGTAGCTCAGCAAACGAGTGCGCCGGCAATCGCTGGCTTCGCACAGCGCCAGCAGCGCTTCCAACTTGCCGCGCTGCACGCGCTTGAACTCTTCGCCGCCGGAGCTCTCGTCGATCATGCGGCGCTGGTTGACCACGTCCTGCAGGCCGTAGGCCATCCACGCCTGCGCGGGCTGGCCGTCGCGGCCGGCGCGGCCGGTCTCCTGGTAGTAGGCCTCGATGTTCTTCGGCAGGTCCAGATGCGCAACGAAGCGCACGTCGGGCTTGTCGATGCCCATGCCGAAGGCGATCGTCGCCACCATCACCAGACCGTCTTCGCGCAGAAAGCGGTTCTGGTGTTTCTCGCGCACGCCGGCGTCGAGCCCGGCGTGGTACGGCAGCGCGGCAATGCCTTCGGCGCTGAGCCACACCGCTGTTTCTTCGACGCGTTTGCGCGTGCCGCAATAGACGATGCCGGCCTCGCCCTCGTGCTCGTCTTGCAGAAGGCGCAGCAACTGGCGCTTGGGCTCGTCCTTCTCAACGATGGTGTAGCGGATGTTGGGCCGGTCGAAGCTCTCGATGAAGGTGCGCGCGTTGCCGAGCGACAGGCGGGTGGCGATGTCATCGCGCGTGATCGCGTCGGCGGTGGCGGTGAGCGCCATGCGCGGCACGCCGGCGTAGCGCTCGGCGAAGACCGTCAGGCCCAGGTAGTCCTCGCGGAAATCATGACCCCACTGGCTGACGCAATGCGCCTCGTCGATCGCCACCAGCGAGAACAGGCCGCGCTCGTGCAGCGAGTCGAGCAT
>JANNJX010000278.1:0-4190 GCA_031396005.1 Burkholderiales bacterium | reverse complement strand
CCGTTCATGCTGCAGGCCGACGACTTCGCCGAGCGCGCGTTTCGCACCATCGAAGCCGGCACCAGCTACCGCGTGATCCCGTGGCAGATGGGACTCGTTGCCAAGCTGATGCGCCTGCTGCCGAATGCGCTGTTCGACAAGGTCGTCGCCGGGCGCGGGCGCAAGAAGCGCCGTGGCGAATAGACGATAGTGGGGACGAGCAGGGATTGCATTGGTGCAAAACCGCCGCTACATTGCGCCCCTTCTCACCGCGAGCGCATGGCGCTGCAAGGAGGTTCCCATGACGACCAAGGACATCCTCGGCTAGCTGCTGATCGCAGCCCCCGATGCGGCCCACGCCCAGGCGTGTGAGGCCGCCGCCGCTCCAAGTCAACGCGCACCCGTGCACTTGCCTGCACGCCCGCGCCGGGGAATCTTCGAATGCATCCGATCTGGACGCTGTTGCGCTGCGCCGTTGCCGCATCGCTGGTCTTCTTCATCGCCGCGTGGGCGACGTCGTCGTTGGCGCAGCCGCGAGCGCTTGCGCTCGACTCTGGCGACAAGCTCACGCTCGACGGCCGCCTGGACGAGCCGGCGTGGCAGCGCGCGCCGCCGCACGAGCGTTTCGTGCAGTACCTGCCGACCGACAAGCAGCCGCCGCCCGCCGGCTACCGAACCACGGTGCAGGTGATCGCACAGGCCGACGCGCTGGTCATCGGTGTGCGCGCGTTCGACCCGCGGCCGCACGAGATCCGTGCGCCGCTGACGCGCCGCGACCAGGTTCGGCGCGACCAGGATTTCATCGCCGTGCTGATCGACGCCGTCGGCGATCGGCGTGCGGCGCAGTTCGTGCGTGTCAACGCCGCGGGCGTGATCGCCGACGGCATGTACATCGCTGCCGGCGACAGCGAAGACTTTGCGCCCGACTTCGATGTCGAGGCGGCGACGGCGCAACAGGGCGACGGCTACAGCGTCGAGGTGCGCCTGCCGTTCATCGCCTTGCGCTACCCGCATGACGGTGGCGCGCCGTGGCGCGTGATGGTCGCGCGCAGCGTGCCGCGGTCGTCGAGCACGCTGCTGTTGTCGGCGCCGCTAACGAAAGACGGCCTGTCGTTCATCGCCGAGATGCCTGTCGTCGAAGGCCTCGAAGCGGCGACCGAGCGCGCGCGCGGACACAGCCTGCTGGTGCTGCGCCCTGAGCTGACGCTGCGCAGCACGCGCGAACGCAGCGCCGGTGTGCTGACGCACGAAGAAACCAAATCCTCGGTCGGCGCAGAGATCAAGTGGCGGCCTCGCGCCGACTGGGTGCTCGACGCGACCTTGAACCCGGACTTCTCGCAGGTCGAACTCGACGCGCCGCAGCTCGCCGGCAACACCCGCTTTGCGCTGTCAGTACCGGAGAAGCGCGCGTTCTTCCTCGAAAGCACCGATGTCATCGACCTGCCGATCGGCGGCTTCTACTCGCGCTCGGTGACCGACCCACGCTACGGCCTGCGCGCGACCTGGCGTGCGCCGAAAGCAGACGCCACCGCATTGACGTTGCGCGACGAAGGCGGCGGCCTGGTGCTGCGACCGGGGCCGTTCGCCACCGCCGTCTATGCGCAGGACGGCGCTTCGCAGGCAACCCTGTTGCGCGCACGCCGCCACGATGGCGCGTTCAGCAGCGGCGTGCTGCTGTCGGATCGTGACTACGGCGAGCGCGGCCGCAACACACTCGCCGGCGCCGATGTGTACTGGACGCCGTCACCGCAGGACCAGTTGCGCGCACGCTGGATCGGCTCGCGCACCAGCGCCGGCGTCGACGCGTCGGGCCAGGCCGTGCGCGGCGAAACCGAAAGCGGCCACTGGCTGGAGTTGCGCTGGAACCGGCGCAACGACGGCTCGATCGTCAACCTCGACATCGACGACATCGGGCCGCGCTTTCGCAACGACAACGGCTTCGTCGATCAGGCCGGCGTGCGCCGCGTCGAGGCCGAGCTGATCCGGCGCTGGGGGCAGCAGCGCGCGTTCGGCATCGACGCGCACGAGTTCGAAACCTACCTCTGGACGCAGCAGGCGACGGCGCGCGAAGACGCGGCCGGCGGCGTCGACCGCGCGCAGACGGTGTCGCGCAAGATGCACCCGGGCGTCTGGTTTGCCGGGCCGCTCAACAGCGAAGGCTGGGTGCAGTTGGAGCTCGACGCCGAGCGCGCCCGGCCCGCTGGGCGGCTGCACCCGCGGCGCGGCATCGGCGCGCAGATCGGACTGAATCCGGCGCCGTGGTTCACGCGACTGACGGCCGAGTTCAGGGCCGGCGAACGCGTCGACGTCGATGCGGACCGCCCCGGCCGCGGCGCCGACGGTTTCGTCGAAGCGATCTTGCGCGGCTCGGTCGGCGGCTTGGGCATCGAGTCGGAGCAGAAGCTGCAGGCGGCGGTGGTCGAGGTCGACGGCCGGCGCGTCGTCACCGACAGCGCCGCGCGATGGCTCGGGGTGCTGCACTTGACGGCACGCGATTCGCTGCGCGCGGTCTGGCAGGCCTCGCGCTACCTCCGCGCCGCCGACGCGCCGCAAGGCGTCGCCGCCGCGCGCGAGGACGAACGCTCGCTGTCGCTGGTCTTTCAGCACCGCGTCGGCCTGGGTCGCAACGTCAGCGTCGGTGCCACGCGGGCCACGCTCGAGCCTGGGGGCACGAGAAAGGACGAGGTTTTCGTCAAGGCCGCAGTCGCCCTGTGAGCTTGCAGGCTCGGCGAAGATCGCGCCCCATGGTGCTCGACGTTGTCGTCTTCTTTTTTCTGCTGGGCGTGTTCGCGCGCCTCGTCGGCAGCGATCTCAAACTGCCCGAGGCGCTGTACGAGACTCTGGCGATCTACCTGCTGCTGGCGATCGGCCTGAAAGGCGGCATCGAGCTGTCGAAACAGCCACTCGCCGCGCTGGCGCCGCAGGTGCTGGCCTGCATGGCGCTCGGTTTTGCGATTCCGTTCGCGCTCTTCCCGCTGCTGCGTGCACTGAAGTTGAGCGGCGCCGATGCGGCCTCGGTGGCCGCGCACTACGGCTCGGTCAGCGTCGTCACGTTCGCCGTCGCCACGGCGGCCTTGGCGCGCCAGGGCGTTACTTACGAAAGCCACGCCGCGCTGTGGGTGGCGGTGATGGAAGCGCCCGGCCTCGTCGCCGGCATCGTGCTGGCGCGCCAGGCGGCGCGCGGCGCGGGCAAGACGAACTGGCGCGAGCTCGCGCACGACGTGATGTTCGGCAAGAGCGTGTTGCTGCTGATCGGTGGGTTGGCGATCGGTGCGATCGCCGGCGAAGCGGGTACGGCGCCGATCGAGGCCGTGTTCGTCGATCCGTTCAAGGGCGTGCTGGCGCTGTTCCTGCTCGAACTCGGCCTCGTCGCCGGCGCGCGGCTGGCTGAAGTCAGGCGCTTGGGCATCGCGGTCATCGTCGTCGGTGTCGGCGCGCCGCCGCTGCTGGCGCTGGCCGGCGCTGCGCTCGGCTGGGCTCTGGGCCTGTCCACGGGCGGCGTCGCGCTGCTGGCCACGCTGGCGGCGAGCGCCAGCTACATCGCCGCGCCGACCGCCATGCGCATCGCCGTGCCCGAGGCCAACGCCGCGCTGTCGATCACGGCTGCGCTCGGCATCACTTTCCCGTTCAACATCGTCATCGGCATCCCGCTCTACATCGAGCTGGCACGGAGGATCACCGCATGAGTCTGGTCAAACACCCCAAGACGCTGCTCGTCATCGTCGCCGAAGCGGCTCTGGAGAAAAGCCTTGTGCGCGATGCCCGCGAGCGTGGCGCGCAAGGCTGGACGATCGGTGACGTGCATGGCGCGAGCCACGACGGCGTGCGAGAGGGCGCTTGGGAGGCCGATCGCACGATCGAGCTCAAGCTGATCTGCGACGCTGCCGTGGCCGACGCGATCGCCGAGCACGTGATCGCCAGCTACGCCCAACACTATGCCGTAGCGCTGTACTTCAGCGATGTGAAGGTGCTGCGCCCCGAGCGCTACTGAACAAAAAGCAAACAGGGCGCCGAAGCGCCCTGTTCTCATGCTGCCCGAAAGCGGATCAGTAACCCTGGCCGCGACCACCGCCGCCACCGTAGCTGCCGCCGCCGCCGCTGCCACCACCACCGCCGTAGCTGCCGCCGCCACCGCTGCGACCGCCGCCGCCACCGCCGTAGCCGCCACCACCGCCGCTGCGGCCACCGCCGCCGCCACCGCCATAGGGGCT
>JANNJX010000268.1:0-2377 GCA_031396005.1 Burkholderiales bacterium | reverse complement strand
CAGAGCGGCTACGGCGACTCGGCGCGCTTCTGGCTCGGCAACGCGCACTACGGCAAGCGCGAGTTGAAGGAAGCGATCACGATGTTCCGCACCTTCATCGGCAGCGCACCCGATCACGCGCGTGTGCCCGAGGCCATGCTGGCGATCGCCAACTCGCAGGCCGAGAGCAAGGACACCAAGAGCGCCCGGCTGACGCTGGGCGAGTTGCTGCGCAAGTATCCACAGAGTGAAGCGGCGCAGGCCGGCAAGGAGCGGCTGGCGGTGTTGAAGTAGGGGCGGAGTAAGCCGCCGCGCGCGGCTCCTACAATTTCGCCCCTATGCAAGACATCAACCTCGGGGCGATCGCCTCGCAAGTGCTGTGGGCAACGTTTGCGCTCGCCGTCGCCTTCGGCGCGATCGCGCAGCGCACGCACTTCTGCACCATGGGCGCGGTGGCCGACATCGTCAACATCGGCGACTGGTCGCGCATGCGCATGTGGGTGCTGGCCATCGGCACCGCGATGCTCGGCTTCAACACCATGGTCGCGCTCGACTGGGTCGATGCGGGCAAGAGCATCTACGCCGGGCCGCGCGTCATCTGGTTGTCGAACGCGGTGGGCGGCCTGCTGTTCGGCTTTGGCATGGTGCTGGCGTCGGGCTGCGGCAGCAAGACGCTGGTGCGCATCGGCGGCGGCAACCTCAAATCGGTGGTCGTTTTTGCGGTGCTGGGCATTGCAGCGTTCGCTACGTTGAAGGGCATCACCGGCGTGGCCCGCGTGGCTACTGTTGATCGGGTGGCGGTCGATCTGGCGAGCGGGCAAGACCTGCCGTCGCTGGCCGCGAGCGCGTTCGGCGTGGCCAAACCCTGGGCGGCGCATGTGCTGGGCACGCTGCTCGGCGGCGGCCTGGTGGTGTGGGTGCTGGCGCGGCGCGAAGGCCGCTCGCGCGATGTGCTGCTGGGGGGAGTGGGCATCGGCGCGGTCATCGTCGCCATGTGGTGGGTCTCGGGCCGCCTGGGCTACGTCGCCGAAGACCCGAACACGCTGCAGGAGGCCTTCGTCGGCACCAACTCGCAGCGCATGGAAGCGTTGTCGTTCGTCGCCCCGATCGCCTACACGATCGACTGGCTGATCTTTTTCTCCGACAAGTGCAAGGTGCTGACGATCGGCATCGTCAGCACCGTTGGCGTCATCGTCGGCTCGGCATTGGTGGCGCTGGCCACGCGCACCTTTCGCTGGGAAGGCTTTGCCAACGCCGAAGACACCGGCAACCACCTCGTCGGCGCGGTGCTGATGGGCGTCGGCGGCGTCACGGCGATGGGCTGCACTGTGGGGCAGGGGTTGTCGGGGCTGTCGACGCTGGCGCTCGGCAGCTTCGTCGCTTTTGCCGGCATCGTCGGCGGCGCCGTGCTCGGCGTGCGCTACCAGGTCTTGCGGCTCGAGCGCATGGCTTGATCGAGGCTGATCTCGAACGCAGGTTCGGCGGCCTGCAGCGCCTGTACGGCGATGCCGGCTATGCGCGCCTGCGCAAGGCGAGCGTGGCCATCGTCGGCGTCGGCGGCGTCGGCTCATGGGCCGCCGAGGCGCTGGCGCGTTGCGGTGTCGCGTCGCTGACGCTGATCGACCTCGACCATGTGACCGAATCGAACATCAACCGCCAGGCGCAGGCGCTTGGCGCGACGCTGGGCCAGGCCAAAGTGCAGGCGCTGGCCGAGCGCATTGCCGACATCCACCCCGGCTGCGCGTTGCACGGCGTCGAGCAATTTGCGGCAGCCGACAACTGGCCGGCGCTGTTGCCACAGGCCGTGGACGCCGTGATCGATGCCTGCGATCAGGTCCGCGTGAAACACGTCCTCGCAGCTTGGGCGCGCCGGCATCCGCACATCGCGTTCGCGTGTGTCGGCGCCGCGGGCGGCAAACAACTGCCGCAGCAAACTCAGATCGATGACCTGTCGCAGACCACGCACGACCCGCTGCTGGCGGCGTTGCGCCAGCGCTTGCGCAAGAGCGACGACGCGCCGCGTAGCGGCAGCATCGGCGTGCGCTGCGTCTTCTCGCGCGAGCCGGTGCGTCTGCCCGAGTACGCGGCGTGCGCAGCCGACGTCCAGGCCGATCTCAACTGCCACGGCTACGGCTCCAGCGTCATGGTCACCGCCACCTTCGGCCTGGCCGCAGCGAGCGAGGTGGTGCAACAACTTCTGGTGAGAACCCTCGACCAGTCCCCCGCGACCGTGCCTCTATAATTCCGCGCTCTGCCGGGGGTTGTTAGCTCAGTTGGTAGAGCAGTAGACTTTTAATCTATTGGTCGTGGGTTCGAGTCCCGCACAACCCACCAAAACTTCCACTCGAGTTCTTCGAGCGGGTCCTTAGCTCAGTTGGTAGAGCAGCGGACTCTTAAT
>JANNJX010000266.1:0-7358 GCA_031396005.1 Burkholderiales bacterium | reverse complement strand
GCGGCTTCGAGTGCGCGGCGTTGGTCGGGCGTGATCGCGTCGAGTGCGGCGGCGAGTTGATCGCGCGAGAGTTCGAGAGCGGCGACATGCTCGGCATTCACGCCGTCGAAGCGAGAGGTGTATTCGAGCACCGCTGCATCGCCACGCTTTCTCACGTCGGTGATGATATTGGCGACCGTGCTGTCGATCGACGCATCGGACTCGGCGGACCATTGCAGCGCTGCGAACTTCGCTTCAAAGTCGGGCTGCGACGTGGAGAAGCGGCGGATCATGGCTTGCTCTTGCCCTCCCCCTTCGAGGGGGAGGGAGTCAATACGGCCTTTTCCAGCGCATCGATGACCGGCCGCATCGTCTCGCGCTTGAGCTTCAGCGCCGCCTGGTTGACGACCAGCCGCGACGAGATGTCGGCGATCTTCTCGACTTCGACCAACCCGTTGGCCTTGAGCGTGTTGCCCGACGACACCAGATCGACGATGGCATCGGCCAGCCCCGTCAGCGGCGCCAGCTCCATCGAGCCGTAAAGCTTGATCAGATCGACGTGCACGCCCTTGTCGGCGAAGAACTGGCGCGCGGTGGCGGTGTATTTCGTCGCCACGCGGATGCGCGAGCCCTGCTTGACGGCGCTGGCGTAGTCGAAGTCAGAGCGCGCGGCCACGCTCATGCGGCAGCGCGCAATGCGCAGGTCGAGCGGCCGGTACAAGCCGTCGCCTTCGGACTCCATCAGCACGTCGGCACCCGCCACGCCGAGGTCGGCGCCGCCGTATTGCACGTAGGTCGGCACGTCGCTGGCACGCACGAGCACGACGCGGATGTCGGCGCGGTTGGTCGACAGGATCAGCTTGCGCGAGGTCTCGGGGTCATCGAGCACTTCGATGCCGGCACGTCTCAGCAGCGGCAGCGTCTCGTCGAAGATGCGGCCCTTGGAAAGAGCAAACGTCAACATCAAGTTGTTCTTTCGATGTTCGCGCCCACGCCGCGCAGCTTGGCTTCCATGCGGTCGTAGCCGCGGTCGAGGTGGTAGATGCGATCGACCAGCGTCTGCCCTTCGGCCACGAGCCCGGCAATGACGAGCGAAGCCGACGCACGCAAGTCCGTCGCCATCACCGTCGCCCCCGACAACTGCGGCACGCCGTGCACGACCGCCGTGTGCCCGTCGACGTCGATCTTCGCCCCCAGGCGCACCAGTTCGTTGACGTGCATGAAGCGGTTCTCGAAGATCGTTTCGCTGATCACCGCGCTGCCGTCGGCGATGCAGTTCACCGTCATCAGCTGGGCCTGCATGTCGGTCGGGTACGCCGGGTACTCGCTGGTGCGAAAGCTCACCGCCTTCGGCCGGCCGCTCATGCGCACGCGCATCCAGCCGTCGCCTTCGTCGATCTGCGCGCCGGCTTCCTTCAGCTTGTCGATCACCGCATCCAGGTGATCGGCGCAGGTGCCGGTGAGCTTGACGTCACCGCCGGCCGCCGTCACCGCGCAGAGGAACGTGCCGGCCTCGATGCGGTCCGGGATGATGCGGTGCGGCGTCTTCGGCGCACGCAACCCGCTGACGCCCTGCACGCGGATGCGGCTCGTGCCGTGGCCTTCGATCTTCGCGCCCATCGCGATCAGCAGCTCGGCCAGGTCCGTCACCTCGGGCTCCTGAGCCGCGTTCTCGAGCAGCGTTTCACCGTCGGCGAGCACTGCGGCCATCAGCAGGTTCTCGGTGCCGGTGACGGTGACCATGTCGGTGCTGATTCGCGCGCCCTTCAGACGCGACGCCTTGGCGACGATGTAGCCATGCTCGACGTCGATCTGCGCGCCCATCGCCTGCAGCCCCTTGATGTGCTGGTCCACCGGCCGCGAGCCGATGGCGCAGCCGCCGGGCAACGAGACCTTGGCTTCGCCCAGACGCGCCAGCAGCGGGCCCAGCACGAGGATCGACGCACGCATCGTCTTCACGAGCTCGTACGGCGCCTCGGGCGCGGCAATGCGCGTCGCGTCGAGGATCATGCGTGTCGGCGCACTCTCCGGCCGCAGGGTGGCCACGCCCATGTGGCGCAGCAGCTTGGCCATCGTCGCCACGTCCTGCAGCCTGGGCACGTTGTCGAGTACGAGCGGCTCGGCGACAAGCAGCGCGGCGCACAGCTCCGGCAGCGCGGCGTTCTTCGCGCCGGCGATGGCGATCTCGCCCAAAAGGCGCTGGCCGCCGCGGATGAGGAGCTTGTCCATGGTCGTCTTTCGGTTGGACGACACGGGCCGCGAGGGGCTCAGGTGGACACTGTCTGCAAGCACGCGCCACCCACCCCCGCAGCGCGCGCCGCGGGCAGTTCAATGGTGGTGCGGTTGTGCCGTAGCGGGGGCCCCGGCTCGGTCGGGTAGGGCTTGCCACTCGGCGGGGGTGAGCGTCTTCATCGACAGCGCATGGATTTGAGCGCGCATTCTATCGCCGAGCGCCGCATAGACGCGCTGGTGGCGCTGCACCCGCGTCTTGCCGTCGAAATCGGCGGCAACGATGGTGGCAAAGAAGTGCCGGCCGTCGCCGTCGACCTGGAGATGCGAGCATTCGAGGCCGGCGGCAATGAAATTCCGCACGTCGGCGGCGGTGGGGTCGGTCATGGCAGTTGAATTCTAGGGGCGGGCCGCTACATTCCGTTGCCAAGGGGAAACCATCGCCATGAACACCACTGCCACGGTCACGCTCGGCGTCCTCGTCATCCTGAGTTTGTGGGCGCTTGCCGCCTACAACCGCTTGGTGCGGCATCGCAACGAGATTGGCAACGCGTTTGCGCAGATCGACGTGCAGTTGAAGCGCCGCTACGACCTGATTCCCAATCTGGTCGACGTGGCGCGCAAATACGTGCAGCACGAGCGCGACACATTGGAAGCCGTGATCGCGGCGCGCAACGGCGCCAAGAGCGCCAGCGATGCCGCCGCTGCCAAGCCGATGGACGGCGCGCGCATCGCAGCGCTGTCCGGCGCCGAAGGCACGCTGGCCGGGCTGATGAACAAGCTGAACGTCGTCGTCGAGGCCTACCCGGAGCTGAAAGCCGACGGCACGCTGCGCGAGTTGTCGGAAGAGCTGAACCACACCGAAAACCGCATCGCCTTCGCCCGCCAGGCCTTCAACGACTCGGTGCTCGGCTACAACAACGCCGCGCAGCAGGCGCCGACGAACCTCATCGCCGGACTGTTCAGCTTCCGCGAAGCGGCGATGCTGGAGAGCACGACGAAGGACGTCGAGCGGGCGGCGCCGCGGGTCAACCTGGGGACATGACGACCCCTCGCTCGCTGCGCGAGCACTGCCCCGCGGGGAAGCTCAGGCCGACGGTTGGGAGCGGCCCGGCGCTGGCCTGAGCGCCGCTTCCGCTCAAACCCGATGCGCTTTCGCCGCCACCAGGAGGCCGCCGAACAACAGACGCGGCAGCTGATCGCGCTGTTCGTGCTCGTCGTCGTCGGCCTCGTTGTCGCCGTCAACCTCGTGCTGGCGATGATCTTCTGGGTCACGGTGCCCTTCGCGCGCGGCCTGCCGACCTACTTCATCGAGACCAACACCGGCCTCGTGCTGTTGTTCGTGCTCGGCGGCTGTTATGTCGAGTCGATGCGCCTGCACAAGGGCGGCCCGCACGTGGCCGAGCTCGCCGGCGCGCGCCCGGCGCAGCCCGGCGGCAACGACGAGCACTCGCGGCGCGAGCAGCGCTTCGTCAACGTCGTGCAGGAAATGGCGATCGCCAGCGGCCAACGCCCCGCGCCGCAAGCCTGGGTGCTGCCGCGCGACGATGCGATCAACGCGCTCGCGGCTGGCTGGCAAGGCGAAGACGCGGTCGTCGTCGTCACGCGCGGCGCGTTGGAGCGGTTGACACGTGCCGAGCTGCAAGGCGTGGTCGCGCACGAGTTCAGCCACATCGTGCATGGCGATACGCGCCTCAACATGCGCCTGGTCGGTCTGGTCTGGGGCCTGCAGATGATCTGGGGCCTGGGCCTGTCGCTGTGGAGCACCGATGAACGGGGCCGCCGCGGCGCCGGCGCCCTCTTCGGCCTCGGCTTGATGGCCGTCGGCTCGCTCGGCTGGCTGGCCGGGCGATTGCTGCAAGCCGCAGTCAGCCGGCAACGCGAGTTCCTTGCCGACGCCTCGGCCGTCAAGTTCGCGCGCCATGTCGATGGCCTCGGCGGCGCTTTGCGCAAGATCGCCGATCAGCAGGCGCGGCGCGTCAAGGGCCTGGCCAGCGCTCATGCGGCGAGCCTCGCGCACCTGCTGTTGTCTGCCGATGGCGCGTCGCGCGGCGGCTGGCGGCGAGCGCTGGCCACGCACCCGCCGCTGGCCGAGCGCTTGTCGCGGCTGTACGGGCGATCGTTCGACGCCGACGAGGTGCTGCTGGCGGCGGATCGTCTGGCGATGGAGGCGGCCGATGACAACGGCGCGGCGGCACTGGCGCCTGCATTGGCTCGCGACGCCACCTCTGACCCTCGAGCGCTTCGATACCGCAGCGCGAACGGGAAGGGGGACGCCCCAACGCAACACAACGCCGCCGCGCAAGCAAACCGCCACGACGCGACGCAGAAGCCCGGCCACTTCGACGCCGCCGAGCGCGAGCGCGACGCGCTGCGCCGCATCGATCAGTGGTACGGCATCGGCGAATGGCAGGCGGCGATGCTGGCGCTGGCGATCGATCCGCGAGCCCCGCAAGCAGCGGCGCGCTGGCGCAGCTACGAGGCCGCGACGGCCGATCTGCATGTGGCCGCTGCCGTGCGCGACGAAGTGCAGGCGCTGCGCTCGAGCGCACGCCGCCAGGTGCTGCAAACGCTGCTCGATCGCGTGCGCCAGTCACCGCCGCCGCATCAACGCCGCCTGCTGCGCGAATGGTCCCAGCGTCGCGCCGCGCTGGCGAGCGCCAACGCCGCCGCCGATCAGTGGCGCGCCCTCGTCATCCGCAACGCCTTTGCCCCCGTCCGCGCATCGGTGGCGCGCGGCACGCTGGCCACGCATGCCGACGAAGTTCGCGCAGCCACGCGCTGCATGGCGCGTGTGTTGACGTCTGATTCGTTAGCTCAGACCCAATGGCATGACACCGCCGTCGCTGCGCTCGAATCGATGGGCCTGCCCCCGAGGCGCAGCCCCGGTGTCGGCCTGGCCCCGCCCACGGTGCCGTCCGACCGCCGTCTGCTCATCGCCGCGCTGCGCGTGCGGCAGTTGTCGGTGATGCAACGGCCGTTGTTGCTGCGGGCGTGGCTCGATGCAGCACAGCCCGCCGAGGCGCCGCTGCCGTCGGCCAGCGCAGATGCCTTGCACCTCCTGTGCGTGGCGTTGAAGCTGCCGGTGCCCGACGCCTTGCGCTGAGCACCGAAGGGATCAAGCCAATTCGGTCTGCTTCGAAATCACCCGCGAGACCAGGCCGTACTCGATCGCCTCCTGCGCGCTCATCCAGTGGTCGCGGTCGATGTCGATCAGCACGCGCTCCAGCTTCTGTCCGGTCTCCTTGGCGATGACACGGGCGATGCGTTCGCGCATCTTGATGATCTCCTGCGCCTGGATCGCGATGTCGCTGGCGCGGCCACCGGCGCCGCCGCTCGGCTGATGGATCATGAAGCGCGTGTTGGGCAGACAGACGCGCCGCTCTTTCGGCGCGGCCAGAAAGATGTGCGTGCCGGCGCTGGCCACCCAGCCGCTGCCGATGGTCGTCACCGGCGCGCGCACGAAGCGGATCATGTCGTGGATGGCGTCGCCGGATTCGACATGACCGCCGGGTGACGAGACCAGCATGTGGATCGGCGCATCGGACTCCTGCGCCAGCAGGATCAGTCGCTCGCTGGTGGCGCGCGCCATTTTGTCGTCAATCTCGCCGAAGACCATGACAAAGCGCGATTTGAAAGCGAGCTGCTCCATCAGGCTGCTCGTGTTGCGCTCGGACTTGTCGTCTTTGCCTTTTTCATCGTCGGCGGCGGGTGAGAGGCGTTGCTTCATGGGTGCTCCTTCGAATGGCGTTGATTGTGTCAGCGCTGGTGGCTCAGCGATGTTGGGGACCTTCATGACCTGATCTTGTAGCCGCTGGCGAGCAAGCGCAAGGCGACGGCCGAGACGATCAGGAAGCTCGCGCCCACGACCGCTAGCGACAACCACGGCGAGACATCGCTGACGCCGAAGAAGCCGCGGCGAAAACCGTCGATCATGTAGAAGAATGGGTTCAGGTGCGACAACCCCTGCCAGAACGCAGGCAGCGAGTGCACCGAGTAGAAGACGCCGGACAGAAACGTCATCGGCATGATCAAGAAATTCTGGAAGGCCGCCGTCTGATCGAACTTCTCGGCCCAAAGCCCCGACACCAGGCCGAGCGTGCCGAGCATGCCGGCGCCGAGCACGGCGAAGACGAAGATCCACCACGGCTCTTCGAAGTGCGCCGGCGCAAACCAGACCGTGACCGCGAACACGCCTGCGCCCACTGCCAGCCCACGCACCACGCTCGCGCCGACGTACGCCGCAAACCAGGCCCAATGCGACAGCGGCGAGACGAGCAGGAAGACGAGGTTGCCGCTGATCTTGCTCTGGATCAACGAGCTCGAGCTGTTGGCATAGGCGTTCTGCAACACGCTCATCATCACCAGACCGGGGATCAGAAAGCTCGTGTAGCCGACACCGGGGAAGACCTGCACATGCGCTTCGAGCACGTGGCCGAAGATCAGCAGATAGAGCACGGCCGTGAGCACCGGCGCGGCGACGGTCTGCACGCTGACTTTCCAGAAGCGCAGGATTTCTTTGTTGAAGAGCGTGCGCGCACCGGCCAAATTCACGCAGTTTCCCTCTGCATGATTTCGAGAAACACGTCTTCCAGGTCAGCGCGGCCGATCTCGAGGTCTTCGATCTTCACGCCGCCCTGACGCAACTGGCCGAGCAGGGTTTCAACCTCGGCCGCGTCATGCGCCGTGACCTGCGCGATGCGGCCGGTGACGCGTGCACGTGCGGTCACGCCAGCCGGCAACGCATCGTCGGTCTTGAAGCGCAGCATCGTGCTCGCGGTGCCGGCGAGCAGGTTGGCGGTGCGGTCGAGCGCGACGACGGCGCCCTGCTTCAGCATCGCGATGCGACCGCACAGCGCTTCGGCTTCTTCCAGGTAATGCGTCGTCAGCAGCACCGTGTGGCCCTGCTTGTTCAGGTTGGCGATGAAACCCCACAGCGTCTGCCGCAGCTCTACGTCGACGCCGGCGGTCGGCTCGTCGAGCACGATCACCGGCGGCTTGTGCACCAGCGCCTGCGCCACCAGCACGCGGCGCTTCATGCCGCCGGAGAGCTGGCGCATGTTGACATCGGCCTTGTCGGCCAGGCCCAGGCCGGCCAGCAAATCATCGATCCAGGCGTCGTTGCGGCGGATGCCGAAGTAGCCGCTCTG
>JANNJX010000251.1:0-6771 GCA_031396005.1 Burkholderiales bacterium | reverse complement strand
CTCGTCTTCGAATCGTTCGCCTTCAAGCGCGGCGTGCCGCTCGATGCCGATTTCGTGTTCGACTTGCGCGTGCTGCCCAACCCGCACTACATCCGCGAGCTGCGCCAGCAGAACGGCCGCGATGCGGCGGTGGCCGCCTACCTCGCCGCGCAACCCGAAGTCGTCGAGATGCTGTCGCAGATCGAAGCCTTCATCGGCCGCTGGCTCGATGCTCTCAACGACGGCCAGCGCGCCTATGTCACGGTGGCGCTGGGTTGCACCGGCGGCCAGCACCGCTCGGTCTACGCCGCCGAGCAGCTTGCGCGCCGCTTTTCTCAGCGCGCGGCCACCTTGGTGCGTCATCGCGAGCAGGATGTCCACTCACCATGAAGCGCCAATCGGTTTTGCTGTTCCCGCTGAAGAGCGTGCTGTTCCCCGGCACGGTGCTGCAGCTGAAGATCTTCGAGGCGCGGTATCTCGATCTCGCCAGTCAGTGCCTGCGCGAAAAGACGCCGTTCGGCGTGGTCTGCCTGGCCGCGGGCAAGGAGTCAGGCCGCGGCAATGTGCGTTTCGAGTCGCATGGCGTGCTGGCGCACATCGACACGGTCGATGCCGAAGGAGCGAACCTGCTCAGGCTGCGCTGCCTGGGCGTCGAGCGCTTCACCATCGTCGGCAAACCGGCGCAGCAGGACAACGGCCTGTGGAGCAGCGAAATCGAGCTGCTGATGCCCGACGAAGTGGTTTCGCCCGAGCCGGCCTTGTTCGGCACGGTGCGCGCTTTGCAGCAGGTCATCGCCTCGCTGATCGAGAAGGGCGACTCGCCCTTTGCCGAGCCGTACCGCCTCGACGATGCCGGCTGGGTGGCCAACCGTTGGTGCGAGATCCTGCCGATCCCGCTGGCGGCAAAACAGAAGCTGATGACGTTGCCCGATCCGCAGGCGCGGCTGCGGCTGGTGCACGAGTACCTCAAAGGCAAAGGCGTCGTTCAATAGGTCGCTGGCCAGCGCCGGGCCGCTCCCAAGCGGCCAGCGCTCCCCTCGGGGGACGCGAGCGGCACGCGAGCTAGGGGCCGTTCATCAGCAGGAGTTTGCGGATCGGCGCCGGCAGGCCGAGGGTCAATGCGTGATCGTGGTCGAACCACGCGCCGGCGGGCAACGCGGCCTCGATCGCTACTTGCCGTTTGGCCGAGACGCGTGGGCCGAGCGCGTGCAGCAGCGGCTCGAGCCGCCAGTCGAAATGCGTCAGCGCGTGATCGACGGGCGGCAGCACTTCTCTCTGGCCTGGCCATGAGTCGCTCAATTCAAGCAACGCTTCCAAAGAGTCGAACAGCGGAAGCGTCCAAAGCCCGGCCCAGACACCTTTGTGCTCGCGCTGCGTCAGCCACACGCGTTGCTGCGCATCGGTCAACCACAACAGCGCGTTGCTGCGCGCGCCGCGTTTGAGTTTCTTCGTCTTGACCGGATAGCGTTCGGGCCGGCCCTGTGCCTTGGCAACGCAGGTCGTCGCCAGCGGGCAGTCGTCGCAGCGCGGCGCGCGCGTGGTGCACAGCGTCGCGCCGAGGTCCATCAGACCCTGCGTGTAGCGCTCGATGCCGCGCTCGGGAAGCAACGACTGCGCCCGGTTCCACAGCGCGCGCTCGTTGGCCGCCACGGCCAGATCGGCATCGAAGCCGAGCGCGCGCGTCAGCACGCGCTTGACGTTGCCGTCGAGGATGGCCACGCGCTCGCCGAAGCAGAACGCGGCGATGGCCGCAGCCGTCGAGCGGCCGATGCCGGGCAGCTCCATCAGCGCTGCTGCACGCGCAGGAAACGCGCCGCCGTGCTGCTGCACGACCGCCTGCGCACAGCGGTGCAGGTTGCGTGCACGGCTGTAGTAGCCCAGGCCGCTCCACAACGCGAGCACGTCGTCGAGCGGCGCGGCGGCGAGTGCGGCGACATCGGGCAAGCGCGTCAGGAAGCGCGCGTAGTAGTCGAGCACCGTCGTCACCTGCGTCTGCTGCAGCATGATCTCCGACAGCCAGACGCGGTACGGGTCGCGCGTGTTCTGCCACGGCAGCGCATGGCGGCCATGGCTTTGCTGCCACGCGATCACGCGCGCCGCGAAAGACGGTTCGTGAAGTTGGGTGTTGCGTGGCACCGCGCGAGTGTCGCGCAGCGTACCGTCGCCCGGCTTTTCAGCTCGCCGCGCGCAACGCCGGCATCGACGTCACCGCATCGCCCTGCACCGCCGCATCGCGCAGCGCCGCGGCTTGCTGACGCACGCTGGCCCACAGTTCCTGCAAGCGCTGCTCCTGCTGCTCCAGGTCGGCAATGCGCGCGTCGAGCTCGCCGGCTGCCGTCTGGATGCGCTCCAGGCTCTCACGCCTGCGCTTGAAGCCGCGGCGGCGGTCGCGCAGTTGCGAATCGACCTGCGTCGAGGCCGACTTGTTCCACAGCTCGATCTCGCCGCTGGCGTTCTCGAACACCATGTTCAACTTCGACAGCAGCATGCGCCGGAATTGCTCCATGAAGCGCGGCTCGGCCAGGCGCAGCGCGTTCGACAGGCCGAGGTACTGCACGTAGCTGCTCTCGATCAGGTCGATCTCGCGGTCGGTGCGCTCCAGCGCCGGCAGGCGCGTCAGCGACAGCGCGAAGCCGAAGTCGCTGTTGAGCTGCTTGAAGCTGCCTTGCAGCATCTCGTGGATTTCCTGGCTGCGCGAGCGAGCGCGCGTGATGCGCGTGCGCAGCCGCATGCACAGCGCGATGAAGGCTTTCTTGGCGCCGAGCTTGAACAGCGTGGCGGCGGCCTCGTCCTGCATCTGCGCCACCTCGTCGCGCAGCGCGTCTGCGGCCAAAGACATGAGCTGCTCGCGCAGCACCTTCGAATGCACGGCGCGCAGCGCCAGCAGCTTTTCGGTGCAGCGTTCGAAGTCCTGCGCTTCGGCATCGACGCGCTGGATCATCTGCGCGACCTTGCCGCTGTTCTTGCCGCGCAGGCCGCGCAGCTCCAACATCTGCTCGGCGATCTGGCGCCGCTGGTCGCCCAGGCTGCGCTGTGCCTGCGTCTCGATCGCCTGCGCGGTCTCGGTCACGAGCTGTGCGATGACCTCGCGACGGCGCGGCAGCAGTTGCGTCGCCAGCGCGTCTTCGAGCGCCAGCAGGCGGCTGGCTTCGAGCCCTGCGCGGTCGCCTTCGATGCGCGCCGTGAGCGCTTGCCGCGCCGACAGCGGAAAAACGCGCGACGGCTCGATCTCGAGCGTGGCCGCCGTGCTCTTGACCTGATTGTCGATCTGCGCGCGCACCGCTTCGGGCGACAGCAGCGGATCGGCCAGCGCGTCGATCTTGTTCAGCACCACGTAGCGCGCCATCGACTGGCCGCCCAGATGGTCGCGCCAGACCGCGAGGTCGGATTTGGTGACGCCGGTGTCGGCGCCGCAGATGAAGACCACGGCATGCGCGGCCGGCAGCAACGAGAGCGTCAGCTCGGGCTCGGCGCCGATGGCGTTCAAACCCGGCGTGTCGAGCACGACCAGGCCGCGCTTCAACAGCGGATGCGGATAGTTGATCGCCGCATGGCGCCAGGCCGGCACCTCGACCCGGCCGTCGGCCAGCAGCGGCGGGTTGTCCTGCGGCGCGTCGTCGTGCCAGAAACCGAGTGCGCGCGCTGTTTCGACGGGCACGCCCTTGGTGCGCATGACTTCGGTCAGCGCTTCGGAAAGCTTGTCCGGCCGCGCCGGGTCCAGCGGCAGACGGGTCCACAGCGCCGGCTTGGCGCGCAGGTCGGCCAGCGATTGCGCTTCCAGGCGCGTGTCGATCGGCAGCAGCGCCAGCACCGGCGGCAGACCGGCGTCGTAGCCGAGTTCGACCGGGCACATCGTCGTCCGGCCAGGCGTGGCCGGCAGCACGCGGCGGCCGGTGTCGGCAAAGAAGATGGCGTTGATCAGCTCCGACTTGCCGCGCGAGAACTCGGCGACGAAGGCCACGCACAGCCGGTCGGTGGCCAAGCGCTCGCGCAAAGCCGCGAGGTGGCGCTGGCTGGCCTCGTCGTCCATGCCGTGCTGGCCGAGAAAGCGCGCGAGGTCGGCGGCTTGGCGGTCGAGCAGGCCGCGCCACGACGCCAAAGCGTCGAGCTGGCCGGCCAGGCTGGGTTCGAAACGGTCTGCGTTCATGACTCTTTTTCTGTGTTCGGGCCATGCTAGCGGAAGGTTTTTGCGTTGGCATCCGGCGAAACAACTCCTGACAGCGCCCAACCGCCGGATGTGCAACTTGTCGCGGTTTTCAACGTTTTTGACAGCGCCCGCAAAAGAAGGTCGAGCGTTGGGATTGGACGATGCGCCGAATCGGTGTAGCGCAGGTCGGGCAGGCCTGCCCTTGCCGGCCATAGACGCTCGACTGGTCCTGGTACGCGCCGTCCATGCCGTGCGCATCGCGAAAGTCGCGCAGCGTCGAGCCGCCGAGCGCCAGCGCATGCGCCAGCGTGGCGCGCACGCTGGCCAACAGGCGCGCCGCACGCGGGCGGCTGATGCGGTCGCAACGCGTTCGTGGGTCGATGCTGGCGGCGAACAGCGCCTCGCAGGCGTAGATGTTGCCTGCACCGACGACGATGCTGCCGCCGAGCAGCGCTGCCTTGACCGGCCCGCGGCGGCGCTGCAGCGCGGCGTGAAAGGCCGCGGCCGTCAGCGATTCGTCGAGCGGCTCGGCGCCGAGCTTGGCCAGCAGCGGCGCGGCCGGCGGTTGGTCGATCGCCGGCGACCAGACCACCGCGCCGAAGCGCCGCGGGTCGGTCAGGCGCAGCAACCCGCGGCTGGTGACGAGGTCGAAGTGATCGTGCTTGGCCGGCGGCAAGACCGATTCACGAAAGGCCAGCGAGCCCGACATGCCCAGGTGCATCAGCAGCCCGCCGGCCGCCTGGCCGCCGCGTGACAGCGGCAACCAGAGGTACTTGCCGCGGCGCTCGGTTTGGCCGACCGTGCAGCCGATGAGCGACTCGGTCGTGCAGCCCAGCGGCCAGCGCAACGCGGCGCCGAGCCGAGCCGAAAGCACAGTGGCACGGTCGATGCGGCCGGCAAAGCTGCGACGGGTGGTTTCAACTTCGGGCAGCTCGGGCATGAACAAATCATAGAAGCCCTGTTCAGCGAACGAAGCGCGCCTGTCGGCTTCCATGCCAATGCCTAAAATGGACGCAACCATGAAGTCACGCCTGTCTCTCGCTCTCGCCGCCGCGCTGCTGACAATCTGCGGCGCCTCGTCTGCGCAGAGCCCGGCCGCAACCGACTCGGCGCTCGACGCGCCGCTGTTCTACCAACTGCTGCTCGGCGAGCTCGATCTGCGCAACGGCGACGCCGCGGCAGCGCAGGCCAAGTTCCTCGACGTGGCCCGGCGCACGCGCGACGAGGCGCTGTTCCGACGCACGGTCGAAGTGGCACTGCAGGCCCGCTCGGGCGATCAGGCGCTGGCCAGCGCGCGCGCATGGCGGCAAGCGTTGCCGGAGTCGCTCGAAGCGCTGCGTTTCGAGTTCCAGATCCTCGCCGTGCTGAACCGCGGCAGCGAGCTCGTCGAGCCGATGCGGCTGCTACTGTCGCGCACGCCCGAAGCCGAGCGCAACAGCGCCATCGCCGGCCTGCCGCGCATGACGCAACGCATTGCCGACAAAGCCGCGCTGGCCAGGCAGATGGACGAGGTCTTGAAGCCTTACCTCGATGCGCCGGCCACGCGCAGCGCGGCGCGGGTGGCCAGCGCGCGCTTGTGGGCGCAGGCCGGTGACGCGCCACGCGCCCTCGCCCTGGCCGAGCGCGCGCACGCCGACGACGCTGCGGCCGCCGGCCCCGTGTTCCTGGCGATGGAGCTGATGGCCGGCCAGCCCGCCGCCGAAAAGATCGTCACCACCTACCTCGCGCAGCCGAGCGCCGAGGCCAATGTGCGCCTGGGGTATGTGCGCGTGCTGAGTGCGACGCAGCGGCTGGTCGAAGCCGAAACCCAGATGCGCGTGCTGACGCGCGATCAGCCGGCGCAGGCCGGCTACTGGCTGACGCAGGGCGCCCTGCAGCTCGAACTGCGCCAGCCGAAGGACGCCGAGGCGTCGCTGCAGCGCTATCTGCAGACAGCGTCGGCGCAGCCCGAGCAGGCCGCCGTGGCCAGCGACGACGACGAAGAGCAGGACACTTTCGCCGAGGGCGGTCGCACGCAGGCTTGGCTGATGCTGGCCCAGGCGGCCGAGCTGCGCGGCGACAGCAAGGCGGCGGCCGGCTGGCTCGACAAGATCGACGACCCGCAGCGCGCGCTCGAAGTGCAGACCCGCCGCGCCACGCTGATGGCCAAGCAGGGCAAGTTGAAGGAAGCGCGTGCGCTGGTGCAGCAGGTGCCCGAGCGCAAGCCCGAAGACGCGCGCGCCAAGCTGATCGCCGAGAGCCAGGTGCTGCGCGAGGTCAAGCGCTGGCCCGATGCGCACGCGGTGCTGGTCAGCGCCAACGACCGCTTTCCGAGCGACATCGACCTGCTCTATGAGCAGGCGATGATGGCCGAGAAGATTTCGCGCCTGGACGAGATGGAACGTGTGCTGCGCCGCGTCATCGAGTTGAAGCCCGACCACCACCACGCCTACAACGCGCTGGGCTACTCGTTGGCCGAGCGCAACCAGCGATTGCCGGAGGCGCGCGACTTGATCGCCAAGGCAGTGGAGCTCGCGCCCAACGACCCGTTCATCGCCGACAGCCTCGGCTGGGTCGAGTTCCGCCTGGGCAACAACACGCAGGCTCTGCTGCATCTGAGGCGCGCCTACGCCTCGCGGCCCGACACCGAGATCGCCGCGCACCTG
>JANNJX010000249.1:0-6916 GCA_031396005.1 Burkholderiales bacterium | reverse complement strand
TGGTAGGTGAAGTTCAGGTACAGCCAGCGCGCCGGTTCGAGCTTGGCCGCGTCGTTGTCGCGCAGCCAGCGCCGCCACGTCAGGTATTCGCTGCTGGGCAGGCGCTCGTCTTCTTCGAGCAGCGTGTGCGCGGCGAGGTCTTTGGGTTGCGACAGACGAGGTGCGTGGCCGTGAGCGGCCTGGGCAGCAAAAGCGCAACTCACCACCGGCGTGATGACCTCGCCGAACAGCAGTTGCGCGTTGTCTGGCGCGGTGGCCGGCAGGCAGTAGCGAATCAGCAGATCGATCTCCGGGTCTTCGAGATCGACCATCGCGTCGGTGGCCGAGATGCGGATGTCGATGTCCGGGTGCGCCGCCTCGAAAGCACGCAGCCGCGGCAGCAGCCACAGCGACGCGAACGAGGCGAAAGTGGCGACGCTGACATGCCGCCGCCCGCGCGCGCTGCGGATCTGGCGCACGGTGCTGTCCAGTCGCTGCAGCAGCGGCATCACGCCGCGCAGCAGTTGCACCCCCGCGCCGGTGAGCTCGACCTTGCGCGTGCCGCGCACGAACAGCGGCGCGCCGAGCTCGGCTTCGAGCGACTGGATCTGGCGGCTGATAGCCGGCTGCGTCAGGTAAAGCTCCTCGGCCGCGGCGGAAAAACTCAGGCGCCGCGCCACCGCCTCGAAGGCCCGCAGAGGGCCCACGGCCAGCGCACGGTGAGGCGATCGATTCATGCGCGAATGGTATCAGTGACGGTGCCCGAACTCATTCGACACGGCGCCGGCCATCGACGATGCTTCACCCTACGAACTGCCGACCGAAGGAGCCTCTGATGAGCCACCTATCCATGCAAGAAGTGCAACACCTGCTGGTCACGGAGCCGGCCTGGCTGATGCCCCGAACGGGCAGCGTGTGGGTGACGCGCGAGGGCGATCTCAACGACTACGTGCTCGGTGCCGGTCAGCGCCTGGCGCTGGCGCGCGGCGACAACATCATTGTCGCCGCTTGGCACGAAGGCCAGCCGGCGTTGTGGGATTGGTCGCCGATGCAACCGGCGCGGCGCTACCGCCTAGCGCGCGCCGCCGCGGGCCTGGCCTTCGATGCCGCAGCGCGTGTCTTGCGCGGCGCCGCCGATGCCTTGGCGGCCCTGGCGCGCAGCGCGGCCGCGATGGCTTGCCGCGCCCAGGGTTCCATCAGGCGCGGCGACTCCATCGCTTCGGCGGGCACGGTCCAATAACTCATCGTGATCGGCTTGCCTTTGCCGTCGTAAACGAACGGCTCGCAGCCGGCTTGTGCAAAAGCCGGCTGCGTTTGCGCATCGACCTTCAAATACAGCCGCTCGAAGGCGAAGAGGGCGACGAACAGCTCGTCGATGTACAGGCCATGGCCGCCGAACATGCGTTTGGCGCGCACCGCGCCGAGCGGCGCGAGCAGTTCGAGGCAGTGATCGACCAGAGGCTGACTCATGCTGGACTATCCTAGCCGCCATGCCCATGGACTTCAGCCTCGACCCTCCGCGCGACAAGAAGCTGCTGCGCCGCCAGTTGCAGGCCGAGCGCCTGTCGATGATCGACCGCCACCAGCGTGCGATGCATTTGCAGGAGGTGCTGCGCGTCTGGCTCGTCAACCGCGACGAAACGGCGATCGGCGCCTACTGGCCGATCAAGGGCGAGTTCGACGCGCTGCCGGCGCTGTTCCGCTGGACCGAGGGTGAGGATGTGAAGGGTCGGCACCGCATCATCGGCCTGCCGGTGATGGACCGGCAAACGCGCCAACTGCGCTTTCACCGCTGGTACCCGGGCTGCCCGATGGAAGAAGACGCCTACGGCATTCCAAAACCGAAAGACACCGACCGCTTCGCGCCGCAGTTGCTGCTCGTGCCGTGTGTCGGTTTCGGGCCGGGTGGATTGCGCCTGGGCTACGGCGGCGGTTTCTACGACCGCACGCTGGCGACGTTGGATCCGCGGCCGTTCACTGTCGGCGTCGGGTATGCGCATGGCTTCATTCCGTGGCTCGAAGGCGAGCCGCACGACGTGCCGCTGGATGCGGTGCTGACGGAGGATGGGCTCTTCTGGCAGAAGCCGGATTGAATCGGGCCTACAGCTACCGCGACGACCCGTCGGTGCCGGCGTTTGCAGACGATCGCCCGATCATCATCTTCGACGGCCATTGCGTTCTCTGTTCCCGATTCGCCCGCTTCGTTCTGCGGCATGACCGCCGAGCGGTGTTTCGGCTGATGGCCGCCCAGTCGCCGCTCGGGCAGGCGCTGTACCGCCACTACCGGCTCGACCCGGTGAACTTCGAGACCAACGTGTTGATCGACAGCGGCCGTGCTTGGTTCAAATCCGCGGGCACGATCCGGATGTTCGTCGAGCTGGGCTTTCCGTGGTCGCTCGCCGCGGTGCTGCGGCTGGTGCCGCGGCCGTTGCTGGACCGCCTGTACGAACTCGTCGCCCGCAACCGGCTGCGCTGGTTTGGCGCCAGCGCGGTCTGCTTCGTTGCCGACCCAGCGCATCGCGATCGTTTTCTCGGATGACCGACGCCTTGCGCGTGCTGATCGTCGGCGGCTACGGTGTCTTCGGCGGGCGCCTGGTGGAGATGCTGCGAAGCGATGCGCGGTTGACGCTGCTGGTGGCCGGGCGATCGCTCGCGAGTGCGCGCGAGTTCTGCGAACGACGCAGCAGCGCGCCCGGCGCGCGTCTGGAGCCCGTGGTCTTCGACCGGAGCACGCGTGATGCCGCAGCCCTTGCTGCCCTGAAGCCGACGCTCGTCGTCGATGCCAGCGGGCCCTTCCAGGCTTACGGCGACAGCCGCTACCGGCTGATCGAGAACTGCATTGCCTGCGGGGTTCACTACCTCGATCTGGCCGACGGCTCCGACTTCGTTGCCGGTGTCGCGGCCTTCGACGATGCAGCGCGCGGCGCGGGCATTTACGCGCTGTCGGGCGTGTCGAGCTTTCCGGTGCTGACGGCGGCGGTGGTGCGCCGCCTGTCGGGCGGCATGGCGGCCGTGCTGTCGATCCGCGTCGGCATCGCGCCCTCGCCCTACGCGGGTGTGGGCATGAACGTCATCCGCGCCATCGCCAGCTACGCCGGACAAGCCGTCGCACGCACGCGTGACGGGCGGCAGTGCAGCGGCCACCCGTTCACCGAATGGATGCACTTCGTGATCGCGGTGCCGGGGCGCATGCCGTTGCGCTGCACGCGCTTCTCACTCGTCGATGTACCCGATCTGCGCGCGCTGGCCCAGGAGTGGCCGCAGGCGAGCGACGTGTGGATGGGCGCCGGGCCGGTTCCGGCTGCTTTGCATTGGGCGCTGACGGCGCTGGCGTGGCTCGTTCGCTGGCGATGGCTGCCTACGCTGTCGTGGCTGGCGCCCGTGATCGCCTTCGTCACCAACCATGTGCGCTGGGGCGAGCACCGCGGCGGCATGTTCGTCGTTGTGCGCGGGCGCGATGCTGACGGTAGCGAACTCGTCCGCGAGTGGCATCTGCTGGCCGAAGGCGACGATGGCCCGCTCATTCCCTGCATGGCGGTCGAAGCGGTCGTGCGCCGCGTGTTGGCGGGCCATCCGCCGGCGCCCGGTGCGCGAACGGCGATCCACGATGTGGAGCTGGCCGACTACGAAGCGCTGTTCGCGCAGCGCACGATCTTCACCGCGACCCGCCAGCGCCTGCCCGCGACTGCGCAGCCGCTGTACCGCCAACTGCTCGGCCAGGCGTGGCAGCAACTGCCGCAGCCCTTGCGGCAACTGCACACCGTGGACGCCGCGGCCTCGACGTTCACCGGCCGCTGCGGCGTGGAGCGCGGACGCAGCCCGCTCGCATGGATCGCCGCCAAGAGCATCGGCTTTCCGCGTGCAGGAGACAACCTGGCCATCACCGTGCGCCTGGTTGCTGTAGGGGGCGGGGAGCGCTGGTCACGCAGCGTTGGCGGCAGCACGTTTTCCAGCATGCAATCGGCCGGCCGCGGCCTTGCGGACGGCCTGGTGCGCGAGCGCTTCGGTGCCGTTGCCGTGGACATGGCGCTCGTCGTCGAACCGGACCGGCTGGTCTATGTCGTTCGCCGGTGGCGCCTGTTCGGCGTGCCGCTGCCGCTCTGGCTCGGCCCGAGATCGATTGCTGTCGAGACCGCGGACGGGCAGAGGTTTTGGTTCGATGTGCGGATCGCGCACCCGCTGACAGGGCTGATCGTGCGCTATCGCGGCTGGCTGGTCCGCGAGCCGGATAACGTCGCCTCTAAGCGGCCTGCAAGCGCCGCACCAACTCCACCGCCAACGCCGACTGGTTGAGCGTGTAGAAGTGAATGCCCGGCGCGCCGCCTTCGATGAGCTTCTCGCACAGCGACGTGATGACGTCCAGGCCGAAGGCGCGGATCGACGCCGCGTCGTCGACATAGCCTTCCATCTTCATCGCCACCCAGCGCGGGATGTCGATGCCGTCGCGCTGCGCGAACTGGGCGATGCGGGCGTAGTTGTGGAAGGGCATGATGCCGGCGGTCACCGGCACGTCGGCGCCGAGCTTCTTCGTCGCCTCGACGAAATGGAAGTACGCGTCCGGGTTGAAAAAGAACTGCGTGATCGCACCGCTCGCGCCGGCCTTGACCTTGTCGGCGTAGTGCTGCAAGTCTTTTGCTGCGTAGCGCTGCGCCGGGTGGTACTCGGGGTAGGCGGCGACTTCGATGTGCCAGTCGGCGCCTTGTGATTCGCGGATGAAGCGCACGAGGTCGGCGGCGTAGCGGAACTCGCCGGCCGTCGCCGTGCCGCTCGGCAAGTCGCCGCGCAGCGCGACGATGCGACGGATGCTCTGTTCGCGGTAGGTGGCCAGCGTCTGGGCGATGTTCTCGCGCGTCGAGCCGACGCACGACAAATGCGGCGCGGCCTCGTGGCCGGCGGCGGCGATGGCCTGCACCGTCTTCAAGGTCTTGTCGCGCGTCGAGCCGCCGGCGCCGTAGGTGACGCTGAAGTACTGCGGCTTCAGTGCCGCGAGTTCGAGCACGACTTGCGTGATCAGTTTTTCGTCGCCGACCGGCGTGTTGGGCGGGAAGAACTCGAAGCTGATCGGGATGCGGGTGCTCATGGTTTCTGGGCCCAGACGAAGTGTTCGCGGTTGCCGTCGCCGCCGGCGACAGTGCTCTCGAAATAGTCGCGCGGCACGAGGCCACGCTTGGTGCAGGCGGCCGTCATGCGCGCCTTGACATGGCCGTGCGCCACGGGATCGTTGACCAGCCCGTGCTTGCCGATGTCGCCCGGTTGCAGCTCGAACTGCGGCTTGGCCAGCAGCAGCAGATCGCGCGCAGCCAGCGGCAGCAGCGCGTCGAGCACGAGCGTCAGCGAAATGAACGACAGGTCGGCCACCACCAGGTCGAAGCTGGCGCGCGGCAGTTGTGCGGCCGTCAGATGGCGCGCGTTGACGCCTTCGAGCGCCGTGACACGCGGGTCGTCGCGCAACTTGGCGTGCAGTTGGCCGTGGCCGACGTCGATGCCGACGACCGACGCCGCGCCACGCGCCAGCAACACCTCGGTGAAGCCGCCCGTGCTTTGGCCAACGTCGAGGCAGTGCTTGCCTGCCACGTCGATCGCGCACTGCGCCAGCGCCGCGTCGAGCTTCAAGCCGGCGCGCGACACCCAGCGCAACTCGGCATCGTCGGTGACTTCAATCTCGCAGCCTTCGGGCAGGTCTTCGCCCGCCTTCTTCGGCAGCGCCCAGCCCTTGGGCCCACGCCAGCGCACGGCACCGTGCTCGATCAGCCGTTGTGCGGCCGATCGAGTGGGCGCCAGGCCGCGTTGCACGAGCAGTTGGTCCGCTCGCACGGCGCGCTCAATAACGGTAGGTGTCGGCCTTGTACGGGCCCTGCTTCGGCACGCCGATGTACGCCGCCTGCTCGTCGCTGAGCTCCGTCAGCATCGCGCCGACCTTCTTCAAATGCAGGCGCGCCACCTTTTCATCGAGGTGCTTCGGCAGCACATACACCTTGCCCACGTCGTACGCATCGCTGTGCGCAAACAGTTCGATCTGCGCGATCGTCTGGTTCGCAAACGATGACGACATGACAAAGCTCGGATGCCCCGTCGCGCAGCCGAGGTTCACCAGCCGCCCCTTGGCCAGCAGGATGATCTTCTTGCCATCCGGAAACACCACATGATCGACCTGCGGCTTGATCTCGTCCCACTCGCATTTTTCGAGCGCCACCACATCGATCTCGTTGTCGAAGTGGCCGATGTTGCAGACGATGGCTTCGTCCTTCATCGCTGCCATGTGCTCGTAGCGGATGACGTTCTTGTTGCCGGTGGCGGAGACGAAGATGTCGGCCTTGTCGGCGGCGTACTCCATCGTCACGACCTTGTAGCCTTCCATCGCCGCTTGCAGCGCGTTGATCGGGTCGATCTCGGTCACCCAGACCTGGGCGGAGAGAGCCCGCAGCGCCTGCGCCGAGCCCTTGCCGACGTCGCCGTAGCCGGCGACGCAGGCCACCTTGCCGGCGATCATCACGTCGGTGGCACGCTTGATCGAGTCGACCAGCGATTCGCGGCAGCCATACAGGTTGTCGAACTTGCTCTTCGTCACGCTGTCGTTGACGTTGATGGCGCGGAACATCAGCGCGCCCTTGACGCTCATCTCCTTCAAGCGCAGCACGCCGGTGGTCGTCTCTTCCGTCACGCCGATGATCTCGGCGCTCTTGCGCGAGTACCAGGTCGGATCGATGGCGAGCTTGGCGCGGATCGCGGCGTAGAGGCAGGTTTCCTCTTCACTGGTCGGCTCGTCGAGCAGCGACAGGTCCTTCTCGGCGCGCTTGCCCAGGTGCATCAGCAGCGTCGCGTCGCCGCCGTCGTCCAGGATCATGTTCGGGCCTTCGCCCTTCGCGCCCTTCGAGGCGAACTCGAAAATGCGGTGCGTGTAGTCCCAGTAGTCGGTGAGCGTCTCGCCTTTGTAGGC
>JANNJX010000233.1:0-9268 GCA_031396005.1 Burkholderiales bacterium | reverse complement strand
GCTCGACGAGATGCAGACCAGCTACTTCCTGTCGCGCGACATCGTCATCCCGACGCTCGGCGAAGGCATGGCGATGTGGCGCGAAAAACTCTTCGCGTCGATGCACCGCAACGCCGGCGCAGCGGCAGACTTTCTGAACCTGCCGACCAATCGCGTGGTGGAGTTGGGGGCGAAGGTCGAGATCTGATGCCTGCGATCTCGTTGGTGCGATGGACTAGGGATGAAGCCACACGCTAGGGGTACAGCCCAACGCGCACGGCAACTATCTTTGTTTGGTATCGGAGCACGAACCGGATGCCTGCTCACCTGTCACCCGACGTCAAGCTGTTTCTTCAGGCCAGCACACCCGATGCGGCGCGATTCCTGATCGCGCTCGATCGGACGATGCGGGTGGACGACCAGCGTTTTGTCGAGTCCACGGGTTGCCGCGTGCGCGGTTCGGTCGGCGACGTGATGACGCTGGAATGCGACAGGGCGGCCCTGCGCAAGCTGCTCGCCTGGCCTCGATTGCTGAGTGTCGAGATCAGCGCGCCGCTGTATCCAGAGTCTCGCTGAGCCCGTGCTTCGACCAACCCGGCCGCGCCGCGCGCGGACGGCGTGTGCTGTCGACTGACCGTGGAGATCGCTCATGACTGCAATCGACTCCGGGCTGCGCTTCCTGCAGGCCCAATCCTCGGAAACGCTGGACGAGATGGTCGCCGAGGGCCGCGCGATGCTGCGCAAAACGCGCGGCAAGAAGGACACGCAGGTGCGCGTGCTGGCTTCGTTCAACGGCGACGCGCAGGCCCTTACCGCCGCCGGCATGACCATCACCTCGAGCGCCGGCGACGTGCACGCGGGCTTCGTGCCGCTGTCCAAGCTCGACGACGTGAGCGCGGTGCCGGGACTCGAAGCGATCGAGCAGAGCCGGCCGATGCGTCGCGAACTCGACGCCTCATTGCCCGAGACGCGCGCCAATCTGGTCCACACCGGCCCGCCGGGACGGCGCGGCGCCGGCGTCATCGTCGGCATCATTGACAGCGGCATCGACTGGCGTCACCCGTCGTTTCGCCGCGCCGACGGCGGCTCGCGCATCCTGCGCATTTGGGACCAGCGCCTGACGCCGGTGGCCGGCGAGGTCTCGCCCGGCGCGTTCGGCTATGGCGTCGAATACACCCGCGTGCAGATCGACGCCAACCTGGCGGGCGCACCGCCGGTGCCGGTGCGACACGTTGACGGCGGCGGGCACGGCAGCCATGTCGCCGGCATTGCCGCCGGCGACGGCTCGGCGGCAGGCCCGGCCTCGCCGGGCGGCGCGTTGCGTCCGGCATTCACCTTCATCGGTATGGCCCCCGAGGCCGACATCATCGCCGTGGCCAACACCATCGGCGCAGCGGGCCTGGGCGATTCGGCCAACACGCTGGACGCGGCCAACTACATCTTCGCCCAGGCCAACGCCCTGGGACGGGCCTGCGTGATCAACCTGTCGCAAGGCGACTACGTGGGGCCGCACGACGGCACCAGCCTGCTCGAGCGCGGCATCGACACGCTGCTGGGCACGCGCGGCCGCGCCATGGTCAAGTCCGCCGGCAACGCGCTACAGGACGCGGCGCACGCGCAGGGCAACGTCGCCGCCGGCGGCGTGCTGTCGATGCCCATGCGCGTCACCACGGGCGATTCGAGCGACGACGTGGTCGACATCTGGTACGAAGGCCCCGACCGCATCGGCCTGTCGATCATTCCGCCTGGCGGCGGGGCCACGGCCGTGGTCAACCCCGGCACCACCACCACGCTGGCGCTGCCCGGCGGCAACCGCGTGTTCATCGACTCGACGCTGGCCAACCCGTTCAACGCCGACAACCGCATCTTCCTGCGCTTGCAGCGCGGCACCGCCGCGGCCATCGCCGCCGGCACCTGGCAGATTCGTGCCCACGGCCAGGTGGTGGTCGTCGGCCGCGTGCACGCCTGGATCCAGCGCGGCCATGGTCCGGTGTTCCTGGCGCCGGCGGTCTCGATCGCTTCGACGATCTCGATTCCCGGCACCGGCAGGCGGATCATCACCGTCGGCAGCTACATCACCAAGGGCGCCGGGGTCGGCGACTCGAGCAGCTTCTCGAGCCGCGGGCCGACGCGCGACGGCCGCCTCAAGCCCGAGTTGTGCGCGCCCGGGCAGTCGATCACCTCGGCCAACGCCGACGGAGGTGCCGCGGCACCGTACACCGGCAAGTCGGGCACGTCGATGGCCGCGCCGCATGTCACCGGCGCGGTGGCGCTGATGCTGCAACGCCGGCCCACCGCGACGATCACGCAGATCCGCAACTGCCTGACGCGCAGCGCGCGCAAGGACGCGTTCACCGGGCCGGCGGCCGGCCAGGAGTGGGGTCACGGCAAGCTCGACGCGTTCGCGGCCCATGGCTGCATTGGCGGCGGCCTGCCGACACTCAAGGTCATCGACGACCCGGTAACGCTGAAGATCGCCGACGACCCGACAACCCTGAAGATCGTCGACGATCCCCTCACGCTGAAGTCCGCCGATGATCCGACCACTCTGAAGTCCGTGGACGATCCGGTCACTTTCAAGGTGGCGGACGACCCGGTCACGATCAAGGCGCTGGACGACCCGGGCACGCTCAAAGCCGTCGACGACCCGGTGACGCTGAAGACGGTCGACGACCCGGGCACGTTCAAGGTTGCCGACGACGGCGTTGCCACCGCGCCGGGCGCCGATCTCCAGCTGCCCAAAGGCCCCGGCGACGTCATCAACCCGGCCAACCCGATGCAGCCGGGGGTGCGCGGCGCGGCCGGCGGCGGCGAAGGCATGGCGCCGTTCATCCTGGCCACGCCGCACCACACCAACGCCTGGGCCGACTCGTTCCCCGACGCGCACCGCCAGGCGCTGACACAGCTCGACGCGATGGCCTTGCAAGTGCAGCAGGCGATCGCAGCGCTCGAAGCTGCGCTGCAAGGCGATGGCGGCGCGGACGACGACGACAACGACGACGACCTCGATGCGCTCGATGCCGGACTGTCCAGCGCAAACGTCATGCAGCTGCGTCGGCTATACGCCGAGCGCGACCGGCTGGCGGCCGAGCTGGCGCAGATGCGATCCTCGGCTTGACTCCAAGGCCTGCCTTCGGCTGTCGAAAAGGAGTGCCCCGATGATCGTCGTCATCTCCCACCCTCAGGACATCCACGCCAAGGCGGTGCTGGAACAGTTGCAGGACATGGCGGTCCCGGCGCGGCTGCTGAACCTGTCGGACTTCCCGCGCAAGTTAAGTCTGGGCATCGAGGCCGGCGCCGGCGGCGCGGCCGGCGTCGACTACCGCGTGCGGCTCGCGTTCGCCGAGCCGCCGGCGCTGGACTTCGATCAGGTTCACGCCATCTGGTGGCGCCGGCCGCAGCCGTTGGGCGTGCATGACGAGATCACGCGGCCGAGTCACCGCAGCTTTGCGTTCAACGAATGCACCGAGGCGCTGGCCGGCCTGTGGCAGACGCTCGACGCGCGCTGGATCAACCATCCGACAAGCGACGAAGTGGCCGGCCGCAAAGCCTGGCAGCTGAAGGTGGCGCAGCGCTGCGGGCTGACGATCCCGCGCACCTGCATCACCAACGACCCCGACACAGCCCGCGCCTTCATCGAGCGCGAGGGCCTCGGACGCGTCATCTGCAAAAGCTTCTCGGCCACGCACGCCGACTGGCGCGAGACACGCATCGTCGGCGCGGCCGAGATGGCCCGCCTGGACACCGTGCGCGCCGCGCCGGTGATCTTTCAGCAGTACATCCACGCCGATGTCGACCTGCGCGTGACGATGATCGGCGCGCACTGCCTGCCCGCGGCGATTCACTCGCAAGGCACGCGCTATCGCGTCGACTTCCGCATGGACATGGAGCGCGCATGCATCACCGCCGAGTCACTGCCGGCCGAGGTGGAGCAGAGCCTGCAGGCACTGATGCACGAGTTCGGCCTCGTCTACGGCGCGATCGACTTGCGGCGCACGCCTCGCGGCGAGCATGTGTTCCTCGAGATCAACCCGGCCGGACAGTTCCTGTTCGTCGAAGACAAGACCGGCCAGCCGATCGCGCAGACCCTGGCCCGTACGCTGGTCGAGCTCGACCGCGCGCAGACCGCGGGAGCCGTCGCCGCGTCGGCCAAGGTTCGTCCGATCGGCGCGGGCGCGGCGGCCCGCGCCGGATGAGCGCTTACCCGCGCATGCGCACCTGCGCGCCTTCGACCGTCACCTTCTGACCGACCGTCGGCGCCGTCGATTGGGTGACGCTGCGCAGCGAGCCGTCCTGCATGCGCACCTTGACCGCATACAGCGTCGTCGAGCGCTGGCGCTTCTCGATCTCGTGGCCGGCCATGCCGCCGCCGACAGCGCCGAGCACCGTCATCGCCTTCTTGCCGTTGCCGCCGCCGACCTGGTTGCCGACGACGCCGCCGATCACGCCGCCGGCCACAGCGCCGATGCCGGTGCCTTCGCCCTTCTTCTCGAACGGCGTCACCGATTCGATGACGCCGCAGCTCGTGCACGTGGCGGCTGCAGTCAGCGCCGGCTTGGCGGGCGAGCTGCTGCGCTGCGGCGCTTTGTCGACGCGCGGCGCGGCCTTCGGCGCGGGCTTGTCGTCGCCGTCGTTCGGCGCGGGCTTGTCGCCCTCGACCGTGCCGGCGACTTTGTTGGTCGTCGACGAGGAGGCAGGCGGCGTCAGCAGCGCCTGCGCCGCGACGGCGGCGGTGCGCGCTTCGGCCGCGCTCGGACCGACGGGCGCCGCCGGGCGCACGACGAGCGTGGTCGCGATCGCAGTCAGCGCAATCAGTGCGGTGGCGCCGCCGATCAATGCAGCCGGCCGCGAAAACGACGACGAGCCGACGCGGATCGGCTGCTCGCCGAAGCCCGAACTTTTGGCGACTTGGGTGGTGATATCAGGCATGGTGTTTCCTCCGAGCGGTTTCATGATGACCCTCATTCAACGCCGAGACGCGTACCGCGATGGCACGCAAGCGCGTCCGGATGTAAACGCATGCGGCGTCGTCTTGACGCAGGCGTGACTTCTTGCACAGTGACGATGAAGCGCTCGCCTCGCTCACCGCGAGCCTTGCCTCGAACACCGGTACCGCCTGGCCTGCAACCCGCACCGGGCTTGGGCGACGCGTCCTTCGTGCGCGTGCCCGCCGACGAAGGACGCTCAGAGGACGGCCGGCATCGACGATGCCGCCTCTTCAATCACTGCACACACACATCCCATCATGAAAGCACCACTGCGCCTGCACGCTCTCGCCCACGCGCTGCTCGGCATCGGCCTGGCCACCAGCGCCAGCCTCGGCACCGCGAAAGATCAATACGAACCGAACGACCACCGCGCCGCCGCCACCTGGTGCGCCGAGCGCTGCGACGAGATCGTCACCGACTGGAGCCTGACCGCGTTACACGTCATCACCGCCGCCGACGGCTATGCCGACCCGATGGCCGCATCGCGATCGCTGGCGATGATGCATCTGGCGATGCACGATGCCGCGAACGCGGCGCGCCCGCGCTTTGCGCCTTTCGCGCTCGCCGCAGCGCCTTCACGTGGCGTCAAAGCCGATGCGGCGGTGGCCGCCGCCACCGCCGCGCACGACGTGCTTGTGGCGCTGTACCCGCAGCCCAAGGCCACGGCGCTGGCCAAGGCGCAACTCGAACGCATCACGCTCGAAACCGGCATCGGCGCGGCCATCGAAACCGGCGCACAACTCGGCAAAGCCGCCGCTGTTGCGATGCTGGCCAAGCGCGCCAACGACGGCAGCAACGGCAACGAGCCCTATGTCGAAGGCACACAGCCCGGCCAGTACCGCTTCACGCCGCCGTTCAACTTCGCCGCCGCGCCGCACTGGCGCCGCGTCACGCCGTTCGCATTGACGAGTGCAGCACAGTTCCGCACGGCGCCCGCGCCGGCGCTGACGAGCGAGCAGTACCGGCGTGACTTCGAAGAGGTCAAGCGCGTCGGTGGCAAGTGGAGCGCGCAGCGCACGGCCGACGAGACGCATTACGCCGCGTTCTGGTACGAGTTCTCCGATATCGGCTGGAACCGCGTCGCCCGCGCCGCCTCGGGCCGCGTGAAGCAGGACCTGTGGCAATCCGCGCGCACCTTCGCGCTGCTCAACGCTGCGATGGCCGACGCCTACATCGCCGGCTGGGACTCGAAGTTCACGCACAACGTCTGGCGTCCGGTGACGGCGATCGCACTCGCAGGGCAAGACGGCAACCCGCACACCGCACCCGACGCGTCGTTCGACCCGCTGCTGACGACACCGCCGGTGCCCGACATGCCGTCGACGCACAGCGCCCTGGGCATGGCTGCGGCCACGGTACTGGCAGAGGCTTTCGGCCGCGACCATGTGCCCTTCAGCTTTGCGTCATCGAGCGCGTTGCCGGCCAACCCGGTGCGCCACTTCCACAGCTTCGACGAGGCTGCGCGCGAGAACGCCGATTCGCGCGTCAAGGCCGGTCTGCATTTTCGCTTCGCCACGCAGGCCGGGCTCGAGCTGGGGCGGCAGATCGGACAACACACGAACCGCCATCTGTTGCAACGCCAGCATGGCAGTCAGGGCTGGGACGACTGATTCACACGCGCGTTGCAAACACACACGCATGCGATCGAACGTGCCTTCTCCGACGGCTGCGCTCACGCAGGCACCAGCGCCGCCGTGCCGCGCGCGGCAGCACTGGCCCGCGTGAGCGTCAGCATCTCGTCATTGCCGAGCGCGCGCCAGCCGTCGTCACCGCCGGCCAGCGGCTCGGAGGCGACGAGCGTGCCGCGCGCGCCTTGTTTGACGTACAGCGTCGGCGGCGCGTCGTCGCTGGCGCAGCGGAAGAGATGCAGGCGCTGGCCGTCGGCCAGCGCTGCCGAGAAGCGCAGCGGCTCGGTGATGCCCTGCGCGCGCATCAGCGCCATCGTCTCGTCGAGCGTGGCCCGCATCGCCGCCTGAACGCTCACGCCCTGCTGTTCGATGCGCGCCAGCGCCAGCAGGAACAGCAGCTCGGAATCGGTGGCGCCCTGGCGCGCCGCGTACAGCGCATCGGGCAGCCGCGCTTCGAGCGCGCGCCGCACCTGTGCATAGCCGCCGATCTGGCCGTTGTGCATGAACAGCCAGCGGCCATGGTGGAACGGGTGGCTGTTCTGGCGCGCGATCGCGGTGCCGGTGGCGGCACGCACGTGGGCGAAGAACAGCGGCGACTTGACGCTGCAAGCCAGCGACAGCAGGTTCTCGTCGGACCACGCCGGCATGACCTCGCGATAGACGCCGGGCTCGGCACGCTCGCCGTACCAGCCGATGCCGAAGCCGTCGCCATGCATGTGCGTCTTGGCCTGCGCGGCGCGCAGCGACTGGTTGAGCAACGAGTGCGCAGGGCGGCAGATCAGCTCATCCAGAAAGACGGGTTCACCGACATAGGCGACGAAGCGGCACATGCGGCCACGTTATCCGCCGCGTGCCGCCGACAGCAAGGCGCGAACACCACGGCGATACTCGCCGCGTGAGAAAGTTCTTCACGGATGTGTCGCTGGCCGCGGTGGTGGCCGGGTTCGTCGCCGTGCTCGTGGGCTTCACGAGCTCGGTCGTCATCGTCTTCGCCGCCGCGCAGGCGCTCGGCGCCAGCGCGGCGCAAACAACGTCGTGGATCTGGGCGCTCGGCCTGGGCATGGGCATCACGTCGATCGGCCTGTCGTGGTGGGCCAGGCAACCGGTTCTGACAGCGTGGTCCACGCCGGGCGCGGCCTTGATCGCGAGCACCAGCGGCATGGCGATGAATGAAGCCATCGGCGCCTTCATCGCCTGCGGCGCGTTGATCGTGCTGGCGGGCACCACGCGCGCGTTCGAGCGTGTGATGGACCGCATTCCGCAGGCCATTGCCGCGGCGCTGCTGGCCGGCGTGCTGACACGCTTCGGGCTCGATGCCGCGGGTGCGGTCAAGGGTGCGCCGCTGCTGGTGATCGCCATGACGCTGGCCTTTCTGATCGGCCGCCGCGCGTGGCCGCGTTATGCGGTGCTCGGCGTCTTGGCGTTGGGTGTGGCGCTGGCCGCGTCGCAGGGGCGCATGCAATGGAGCGCGGTCACCTGGAGCTTGGCGCAACCGGTGTGGACGACGCCGGTGTTCACCGCGAGCGCGTTCTTCAGCCTGGCACTGCCGCTGTTCGCGGTGACGATGGCCTCGCAAAACCTGCCCGGCGTGGCGGCGCAGCGCGCTGCCGGCTACGACACCCCTGTCTCGCTGCCCATCACGGTGACCGGCGCGGCCAGTGCGCTGCTCGCGCCCTTCGGCGGCTTTTCTTTGGGCTTGGCGGCGATCACGGCGGCGATCTGCATGGGGCGCGAAGCGAGCGCGGACCCCGCCAAGCGCTGGACGGCGAGCGTGATGGCTGGCGTGTTCTACGTCTTGATCGGTCTGGCCGGCGGCGCGGTGGTGGGCCTGCTGCAGGCGTTTCCACGCGAGCTGGTGCTGGCGATCGCCGGGCTGGCGTTGCTCGGCACGATTGCCGGCGGCCTGGCCTCGGCGTTGCACAGCGAGAAGCACCGTGATGCAGCGATTCTCACGTTTCTCGTCACGTTGTCCGGCGTGACGCTGCTCGGCATCGGCTCGGCGTTCTGGGGCGTCGTCGCCGGCGCGATTGCATTGTTTGTGCAACAGTGGCGGCCGAAAGGATTGACCTGATGGACATGCTCTTCATCGCCGACGCGCTCGAACTCTTCAAGCCGTACAAGGACACGACGTTTTCGATGATGCGCGAGTGCGCAAAGCGCGGTCACGTGCTGTGGGCCTGCGAGCCGCGGCACATCGTCTGGCAGCTCGGCTGCCGTGTGACGGCGCTCGCGGCGCGGCAAGTCGTGCTGACGAAAGACGAGCACGATTGGTTCGACGTGCAGCAAACGCGCGATGTCGCCGTGGCCGACACCGGCGCCGTGCTGATGCGCAAAGACCCGCCGTTCGACAGCGAGTACTTTTACGCCACGCACCTGCTGCAACAAGCCGAGCGCGAAGGCGCGCGTGTCTTCAACAAGCCGGCCGCGTTGCGCGACCACCCGGAAAAACTCGCCATCCTCGAGTTCCCGCAGTACATCGGCCCGACGATCGTCACGCGCGACGCCGGCGCGATCCGCGCCTTCCACGCCGAGCAGCGCGACATCATCCTGAAACCGCTCGACGGCATGGGCGGCATGGGCATCTTCCGCGTCGGGCCGGACGGCCTGAACCTCGGCTCGATCATCGAGACGCTGAACCAGCATGGCGCGGTGACGGTGATGGCGCAGAAGTAC
>JANNJX010000220.1:0-2263 GCA_031396005.1 Burkholderiales bacterium | reverse complement strand
CTCCGCGCTGCACGCGCGCTGGCCCGGCGTGGCCTGGGCCGGCACGGTGGGCATCGGCGTCTGCGCCAGCGGCGTCGAGTACTTCGACGAGCCGGCGCTGGTGCTGATGCTGTCGACGCTGCCGCAGGGCCGCTTTCGCGTCTTCTCCGGTGCCAAACCGCTCGGCCAGATCGACCCGGCCACGGCGCTCGTGCACGCCGACGCGCGCACTCACGACCTGGCCGAGCTGCTCGACGACCTGTCGGCGCGCACCTCCTCCGGCTACCTCTTCGGCGGCGTCGCCGCTTCGCGCACGCGCAGTTGCCAGATCGCCGAAGGCGTGTACGAAGGCGGCTTGTCGGGCGTGGCCTTCACGCGTGACGTCGGCATCGTCTCGCGCGTCACGCAGGGCTGCCAGCCGATCGGGCCGCGCCGGCAGATCACCGGCGCCGAGCGCAACGTCGTCACCGAACTCGACGGCCTGCCGGCGCTGCAATGCCTGCTCGAGGACTTGAAGTTGACGCCGGATGAACCGCGGCAAGCCATGCTGGCGCTGCGCGAAACGCTGGTCGGCCTGGCCGCGCCACGTGCGCCGCTGCCGGTCCATGCCACGCCGGCCACGCAGACGCGCCATCGCGCCTTCGGCGACGACGTGCGCGTGCGCCACCTGGTCGGCCTCGACCCGGGGCGCAACGGCGTGGCGGTGGCCGACACCGTGGAGGCCGGCATGACGCTGACTTTCTGCCACCGCGACGTGGCCGCCGCACGGCGTGACCTGACACGCATCTGCGCCGAGATCCGCGAGGAACTGACGCCGGAGGCGGCCGAGCTGGCGACGGCGCTCGCTGCGGCGCCAGTGGCGCCCGCCGCCAGCGCGTCGCGCATCCGCGGCGCCGTCTACGTGAGCTGCGCCGGGCGCGGCGGGCCGCACTTCGGTGCGCCGTCGGCCGAGTTGCAGATCATCCGCCACGCACTCGGCGACGTGCCGCTGGCCGGCTTCTTCGCTGCCGGCGAGATCGGGCATCAGCACCTGTACGGCTACACCGGCGTGCTGACCGTCTTTACGGGCGACGCCTGAGGGATTGCTGCGCGCTGCACAAAGCCATGCGCAAGCACAACAGACGAGTGGTTGGCTGCCGCCCGGTAAAGTGCGTTCACCATGAATGCCCCGTTGCCCCAGGCCGTCGCCGAACGCACGCAGCGCCAGCAAGCCGTTGTCGCCGCCCTCGCCGCGGTGCTGCCCGCGCACGCGCTGCTGTGGCAGGGCGAGGACACAGTGCCGTACGAGTGCGACGGCCTGACCGCCTACCGCCAACTGCCATTGGCCGTGGCGCTGCCGGAGACCGAAGCGCAGGTGGCTGCGGTGCTCAAGGCGTGCCATGGGCTGCAGGTGCCCGTCGTCGCGCGCGGCGCCGGCACCGGCTTGTCCGGCGGCGCGATGCCGCATGCGCTGGGCGTGACACTGGGGCTGGCCAAGTTCAACAAGATCATCAAGCTCGACAAGGCCTCGCGCACGGCGGTCGTGCAGTGCGGTGTGCGCAACCTGGCGATCAGCGAAGCCGCGGCGCCGCTCGGCCTGTACTACGCACCCGATCCGTCGTCGCAGATCGCCTGCACGATCGGCGGCAACGTGGCCGAGAACTCCGGCGGCGTGCATTGCCTGAAGTACGGCCTGACGCTGCACAACGTGCTCAAGGTACGCGGCTTCACGGTGGAGGGTGAGCCGGTCGAGTTCGGCAGCGACGCGCTCGACACGCCGGGGCTCGACCTGCTGCCGCTCATCGTCGGCAGCGAAGGCATGCTCGCAGTGACGCTCGAAGTGACGGTCAAGCTCGTGCCGAAGCCCAAACTCGCGCGCTGCATCATGGCCAGCTTCGACGACGTGCGCAAAGCCGGCGATGCGGTGGCGTCCATCATCGCCGCCGGCATCATCCCGGCGGGTCTGGAAATGCTCGACAAGCCGATGACGGCGGCCGTCGAAGACTTCGTGCACGCCGGCTACGACCTCGACGCCGAGGCGATCCTGCTCTGCGAATCGGACGGTACGCCCGAGGAGGTGGCCGAAGAGATCGGGCGCATGCTGGCCGTGCTCGAGCGCTGCGGCGCGACGCGCGTCGAAGTCAGCGCCGACGAAACGCAGCGATTGAAGTTCTGGAGCGGACGCAAGAACGCGTTCCCCGCCTCGGGCCGCATCAGCCCCGACTACATGTGCATGGACTCGACGATCCCGCGCAAGCGCCTGGCCGACATCCTGATCGCCATCGCGGCGATGGAAAAGAAGTAC
>JANNJX010000203.1:0-2913 GCA_031396005.1 Burkholderiales bacterium | reverse complement strand
GCCAAGTATGCCGGCCAGAAGGATGCGGCCGACAAGCTGGCGCAGAAGATCCAAAAAGGCGGCGCCGGGGTCTGGGGCCAGGTGCCGATGCCGGCCAACCCGCAGGTCAGTGACGCCGAAGCCAAGCAGCTCGCGGCATGGGTGCTGTCGGTCAAGTAAACCTGCTCACCATGGCCCACAAAAAAGCCCCGCAGTGCGGGGCTTTTTTTGGTGGTCAGCTCAGCGCCACCAGCGCGAGGTGCCGAGCGTCGGCGTCACACCGGCCGGCACGCGCCCAGCCATCCAACCCAGTCGCGCCATGCACAACTCGGCCAGGCGGGCCAGCCAGGCGGTGGACGAATGACTGCCGACGGCAATGACTTTGGGCATGGCACGCTCCCTGTGCGGTGTTGAGGTGCGGACAGAATGAACCAGATGCATGACAAGCATTTTTCAAGAACGAGGCTTGTCATGGCATCCCCGCTTTCAGGGAGTCATGTGTCACCGCGCAACAACGTGATCAACCAAATCGCACGGCCACGGCCTGTGGCAACGAGGTGCTGATCGCCTGCCAGTGGTCACCGCCATTGCCGCTGGCCCGCAGACCGCCGCTGGTGCTGGTCATGAGCAGGGTTTGCCCGTCGTCAGCGACGGCCAGGCCGTGGCGGTAGACCAAGTCATAGGCGTGCTCCTGCGGCAGGCCGGCGCGCAGCGTCTCGAAGCTCTTGCCGCCGTCGCGCGTGCGGTTCACCGCCATCGCCGCGCCGACCGGCACGCGCTTCTGGTCGGCCTCGGCCGGTGCGAACCAGGCAGTGTCCGGGTCGCGCGGGTGCACCGTCACCGCGAAGCCGAAGGCGGACACCGGCGCCGTCGTGATCTCGTGCCAGTGTGCCGCGTTGTCGGTCGAGCGCCAGATGCCGCCGTGGTGCTGACACCAGAGCACGTCTGGTGCGCTGTCGCAGCTCACGATGCGGTGCGCGTCCTGGATGTTCTGGTCGTCGGCCATTTCGGGCGGCATGAAGTCGGCGCGCATGCCCCTCGCAGCGATGTCCCAACTGGCACCGCTGTCGCGTGTCGTCCAGGCGCCGCCGCAGCTGATGCCGAGCAGCATCTTGGAGCGGAACAACCCGCCCGGCAGCGTGCCGGCCCAGACCGCGCCGTCGAACTGCTCGAGCGTCCAGATCAGCAGCAGCTTCCACTCCGGGCCTTCGCTGGCCTCGGGTTGCTTCAGGTACGCCGGCGCGGCGACTTCGCTCCAAGCGCGGCCGGCGTCGTCGCTGGCCCAGACTTTGGTGCCGCAGTGGCCGGTCGTCAGCGAGGCCAGCATGCGTGCGCTGCCGTCGGCAGGCGGCAGGAAGATGCTCACCGGCTCGCCGAGAAAGCTCACGTGCTCGATCGCCCACTTGCCGCCGCGTTGCCGCAGCTCGAACAGCCCCTTCTTCGTCGCCACCCAGGCGCGGTCGCTGTTCATCGTCGTCATCCTCCGAAAAGGGCCTGCAGCACGTGAACGCGGCTGTCGGCGTGCAAGGGATCGGTCAGTTCAACGCGCTCGGTACAGCGGCGGTTATCGATGAAGCAGACCACGTCGGCGCGCAGGTGCCCCTGGTCATCGAGCACGTAGCCGTGCAGTTGCGGGTTGATGGCAAACGCCGCTTCGAGCGCCGCGCGCAGCGTCAGCGCGCCGGTCTCGACCTCCGGCGTGGTGGTGAAACGCTGTAGCTGCGGCGTGAAGAAACGGTCGCCATGCGCCGTATCATCGCCCGCACTTTCAGCCGCTTCAAGGAGGATGCGCCATGGCCCTGATGGACTTCATCAAGAAACAGTTCATCGACATCCTCGAATGGACGGAGTCCGGCGACGGCACGCTGGCCTGGCGCTATCCGATGGCCGGCAACGAGATCCAGTACGGCGGCTCGCTGACCGTGCGCGAGTCGCAGATGGCGGTCTTCGTCAACGAAGGCAAGGTCGCCGACGTGTTCGGCCCCGGCATGTACAAGCTGACGACGCAGACGTTGCCGGTGCTGACCTACCTGAAGAACTGGGACAAACTTTTTCAGTCGCCCTTCAAGAGCGACGTCTACTTCTTCAGCACGCGCCAGCAGATCGACCGGCGCTGGGGCACGACGCAGCCGGTGACGATCCGCGACAAGGATTTCGGCGCGGTACGACTGCGGGCCTTCGGCAACTACGCGTATCGCATTGCCGATGCGAAGCTGTTCCACACCGAGATTTCGGGCACGCGCGACCGCTACACGCTGGATGATCTCGATGGCCAACTGCGCGGCCTGATGCTGCAGCACATCAGCGACGCGGTGGCGGCCAGCGGCGTGCCTTTCCTCGATCTGGCGGCCAATCAGGTCGAGTTTGCGCAGCAGTTGAAAGAAGTCACGGCGACAGCCTTCGCCAAGATCGGCCTGGCGCTCGAATCGGTGACGGTGCAGAACGTCTCGCTGCCCGAGGAACTGCAGAAGATCCTCGACCAGAAGATCGGCATGGGCATGGTCGGCAACGACATGGGCAAGTTCATGCAGTACCAGACGGGCCAGGCGATTCCGGAGTTCGCCAAGGGCGCTGCGGCCGGCGGCGGCGGCGTGGTCGGCGATGCGATGGGCCTGGGCGCCGGCGTCGCGCTCGGGCAAGTGATGGCGCAGCAACTCAATCAAGGGCTGCAGGGCGGCGGCGCTGCTGCTGCCATTAAGCCAGACGAGGTCATGGCCACCATCGAAAAGCTCGGCGAGTTGAAGGCCAAAGGCATCCTCACCGACGACGAGTTCAACGCCAAGAAAGCCGAATTGCTGAAGAAACTGGTCTAGCTTGGTCACGTCGCAGCCGCAACGCGCCTATCGAGCGGCGTGCCCGGGTTGCGGCGCGCCGGTCGAATTCCGCTCGGCCGCGTCGGCCAGCGCGGTCTGCAGCTTCTGCCGCAGCACGCTG
>JANNJX010000128.1:0-2742 GCA_031396005.1 Burkholderiales bacterium | reverse complement strand
GGTGATGCAGCGCACGCGCCGCGCGCGGCTGCGCCAGGGCGCGTTGTCGTGGGGCCTGTTCCGCGACGCCGCGCAGCCGGGCCGCTTCCTCGAGTACTTCGTCGACGAGAACTTCATCGAGCACCAGCGCCGGCTCGAACGGTTCTCGGCTTTCGATGCCGGCCTGCGCGCCGAGCGCATGGCCTTTCACCTGGGCGAGGTGCCGCTGAAGGTCAAGCGCTACATCGCGCAGTCGCTGGATGTCAGCAACGACAAGCCGCCATGAAGCGTGGGCGGGCGCTGTCCCTCAAGGACCGGCTGCGCGCTTCGCTCAATTCACCTTGACGTACGCAATCATCCCGTCCAGCAGGTGCGGGCGGACGTTGCAGATGACGAGGTAGATGCCCTTTTCAAGAAAGGCCACCGGTTCGCTGCGGTTCGAGCCGTTGGCCGGGTTGCCCGTGGTCGGGGTGGCGAGCGGCCCGCCGGCGGGGTTGATGCCGCGGTAGTAGATGCGATCGGCCAGCATCGACAGGTTGACCGGCAGCGGCGTGGCCGGGTTCGGCGGCAGCACGAAGATCGGCGGCGTCAACGGCAACTGGCCGCCGCCGACATGAACCAGCTCTTCCAGAGTGAACCCGGGCTTGAAGATGATGATGTCGTGAAAGCCTGCGACGGTGAAATCGACGACGCCGCCGGCCTTGACCTTGATCTCGGTCGGCAGGACCACGTGGTTCACCGGGTTGCCCGGCTGCGCCGTGTTGAGGCCGCGGCCGAAGGTGGCGCTGGTGGTGGACTGGCGCTGGTGGTCGTGGTTGCCGTCGGCGAGGACCGCCGGCGTGGTCAGCGCCAGCGCTGATGCAACAACGGATGCAAGAACTGGGGCAAGGACTGCGGATCGCATCGTGGTCTCCTTCCGCGCAGGACGCGCAGCATCAACATAGACGTTGGCCGCAAAACCTGCTGTCCCTAGCAGACGTGGAAGGAACCCGGGGCAATCGGCGTAGCGCGCGGTTTGCGCGATGATGCGTGGCATGACATCCGCTCTCGATCGCCGCACGCTGCTCGCTGCCTTGCCTTGGTTGTGCCTCGCTCCTGCGACTCGCGCGCAGGCCTGGCCGTCGAAACCGATCCGCCTCGTCGTGCCGTTTCCGGCCGGAGGCGCCACCGATCTGCTGGCGCGCGCCATCGCGCAAGGCCTGGGCAATGCGCTCGGCCAGCCGCTGGTGGTGGACAACCGGGCCGGCGCCGGCGGCACGCTCGGCTCGGGCGAAGCGGCCAGGGCGGCGGCCGACGGCCACACCTTGCTTATTGCCACCAGCAGCACGCACTCGATCGCGCCGCACCTCAACGCCAAGCTCGCCTACGACGCGCAAGCCGACTTCACGCCGATCGCGCAGGTGGCCACGGCGACCAACATCCTGCTCGTGCCGAAGGACCTGCCGGTGGCCAACATCAAGGAGTTCATCGCCTACGTCCGCGCGCGGCCGGGCCAGTTGAACTACGCCACCAGCGGCAACGGCACCATCGTCCACCTGACCACCGAAGCCTTCAAGACGCAGGCCGGCGTGTTCGTCGTCCACATCCCGTACCGCGGCACGGCGTTGGCGATTCCGGATCTCGTCAGCGGCAAGGTGCACCTGCTGTTCGACAGCGTCGTCAGCGGCCTGCCGCATGTCACGGACGGCAAGTTGAAGGCGCTGGCGGTGACGTCGGCCAAGCGCTCGCCGCTCGTGCCCGAGTTGCCGACGCTGGCCGAATCGGGGCTGCCCGGTTTCGAATCGACGACGTGGTTCGGCTTCTACGGGCCGAAGGGCTTGCCTGTCGAGATCACCAACCGCATCGCTGCCGAGTTGCAGCGCGCCTTGGTCAAACCCGATGTGGCCGAGCGCTTGGCCAAGCTCGGCGCCGAGCCGGTGGCTGACGTCGGGCCGGCAAAATTCGCGGCCATGGTCAAGGAAGACAGCGCGCGTTGGGCAGCGCTGATTCGCGAACGCAAGATTTCAGCAGAGTAGGAAAGCAGTTGATGACAGCATTTGACTTCTCGGCTTCGTACCCGAGCACACGCTTGCCGGTGTTCGCGCGCAACGTCGTCTCCACATCGCACCCGCTGGCCGCGCAGGCCGGCTTGCGCATGCTGCAACAGGGCGGCAACGCGGTCGATGCCGCGGTGGCCACGGCGGCCTGCATGCCGATCCTCGAGCCGTGCAGCAACGGCCTCGGCTCGGATGCGTTCTGCATCTTGTGGGACGGCCAGCGCCTGCATGGCTTGAATGCATCCGGCCCGGCGCCCGCGGCATGGACGCGCGAGCGCTTCGGCGACCGCACGTCGATGCCGCTGCGCGGCTGGGACAGCGTGTCGGTGCCCGGCGCGGTGTCGGCGTGGGTGGCGTTGTCGAAGCGTTTCGGCAAGCTGCCGTTCGAGCAGTTGATGGCGCCGGCGGCCGAAATCGCCGAGCGCGGTTATGCGGTGCCGGTGGTCGTGCAGCAGAAATGGACGCTGGCATCGCAGGTGGCGGATCTGGTGTCGCAACCCGGCTTCGCGCAAACGTTCCTGGCGCAGGGCCGCGCGCCTCATGTCGGCGAGCGCTTTGCGATGCCGCATGCGGCCAGAGCATTGAGGCTGATCGGCGCGACGAAGGGCGAAGCGTTCTACCGCGGCGAGATCGCGGCGGCGCTCGCCGCGCATGCACGCGCGCACGGCGGCGCGATGACCGAGGCCGATCTCGCCGCCTACCAGCCGGAGTGGGTCCTGCCGCTGGC
>JANNJX010000126.1:0-11812 GCA_031396005.1 Burkholderiales bacterium | reverse complement strand
CTCGTCTGGTCGCGGTGGAGGAGCAGGTGAAGGTGCTCGAAGGCGGGCAGCTCAAGACGTGGAGCCCGACAGAGCCATGAAAGCCGATTCGTTCGACGCCTGGGTGGCGCGCGAGCAGCAGGCCGTCGAAGCGGCCTTGAGTGAATGGGTGCCCGCAAACACCCCGGCGGGCCTCGGCGAAGCCATGCGCTACGGCGTACTCGACGGCGGCAAGCGCCTGCGCCCGCTGCTCGTGCTCGCGGCCTGCGAAGCCGCGCGCGGCTCGAGTTCGGCCGCGATGCGCGCAGCGGTGGCCGTGGAGCTGATCCACGCCTACTCGCTCGTGCACGACGACATGCCGTGCATGGACAACGACGTGCTGCGCCGCGGCAAGCCGACGGTGCATGTGCAGTACGGGCAGGCGCAGGCCATGCTCGCTGGCGACGCGATGCAGGCGCTGGCCTTCGAGGTGCTGACGCCGGACGACGATGCAACCATGACGCCTGCCTTGCAAGCGCGCCTGTGTGCGCTGCTGGCCCGCAGCGCTGGCCACGCCGGCATGGCAGGCGGGCAGGCGATCGACCTCGCCAGCATCGGCGTGGCGCTCGACGAGACGGCGCTGCGCGACATGCACCGCCGCAAGACTGGCGCGCTGTTGCAGGCCAGCGTGCTGATGGGCGCAGCCTGCGGCCAGACGGACGCGCGCGCCTGGACCGCGCTGTCGGCGTACGGCGCGGCGATCGGCCTGGCTTTCCAGGTGGTCGATGACATCCTCGACGTGACGCAGTGCTCGCAGACGCTCGGCAAGACCGCGGGCAAGGACGAGCACCACGACAAGCCGACCTATGTGTCGTTGATGGGACTCGAGGCCGCGCGCCGCCACAGCTTCGAGCTGCGCGATGAAGCGCATGCCGCGCTGGCCCGCAGCGGCCTGACCGACGCAGCGCGGCTGGCGCTGCTGGCCGATCGGATCGTCGATCGTGAACATTAGAAAAAAGGGATCGACATGAACGCCATCACTCCGGCCGCCTTGCTGGCCCGCATCGACAGCCCGACCGACCTGCGCAAGTTGAAGCGCGAGCAACTCGGCCAGCTCGCCCGCGAGCTGCGCGACTACGTGCTGCAGTCGGTGTCTCGCACCGGTGGCCATCTGTCGTCCAACCTCGGCACGGTGGAGCTGACGATCGCGCTGCACTACGTCTTCAACACGCCGCACGACCGCCTGGTGTGGGACGTGGGCCACCAGACCTATCCGCACAAGATCCTCACCGGCCGCCGCGACCGAATGGAGACGCTGCGCCAACTCGGTGGCATCAGCGGCTTCCCGCGCCGCGACGAGAGCGAGTACGACACCTTCGGCACGGCGCACAGCAGCACGTCCATCTCTGCCGCGCTCGGCATGGCGATCGCCGCGCAGCACAAGGGCGAGAAACGGCATGCGGTGGCGATCATCGGCGATGGCGCGATGACCGCAGGCATGGCCTTCGAAGCGCTCAACAACGCCGGCATGCCGCACGCCGGCAAGTCGCCGAACCTGCTCGTGGTGTTGAACGACAACGACATGTCGATCAGCCCGCCGGTCGGTGCGCTCAACAAGTACCTGGCGCGGCTGATGAGCGGCAAGTTCTACGCCGCCGCACGCGAGGGTGCGAAGAACGTGCTGAAGAATGCGCCGCCGCTGTTCGAGCTGGCGCGGCGTTTCGAAGAGCATGCCAAGGGCATGGTCGTGCCCGGCACCATGTTCGAGGAGTTCGGCTTCGAGTACGTCGGCCCGATCGACGGCCACGATCTCGATTCGCTGATCCCGACGCTGGAGAACCTGCGCGACAAGCCCGGCGCGCAGTTCCTGCATGTGGTGACGAAGAAGGGCTACGGCTACAAGCTGTCGGAGGCCGACCCGGTCAAGTACCACGGCCCGACGCCGTTCGATCCCGCCGTTGGCATCCAGAAGCCGGCAACGCCGCCCAAACAGAGCTTCACGCAGGTCTTCGGCACCTGGCTGTGCGACATGGCCGAGGCCGACGACAAGCTCGTCGCCATCACGCCGGCGATGCGCGAAGGCTCGGGCATGGTCGAGTTCCACAAGCGCTTTCCGTCGCGCTACTTCGACGTTGGCATCGCCGAGCAGCATGCGGTGACGTTCGCCGCCGGCATCGCCTGCGAAGGCCTGAAGCCGGTGGTGGCGATCTATTCGACCTTCCTGCAGCGCGCGTATGACCAGTTGATCCACGACGTGGCCTTGCAGAACCTGCCGGTGACTTTTGCGCTCGACCGCGCCGGCCTGGTCGGCGCCGACGGGGCCACGCATGCCGGCGCGTACGACATCGCCTACCTGCGCTGCATTCCGAACATGGCCGTGCTGACGCCGGCCGACGAGAACGAATGCCGCATGGCGCTGACGACGGCGTTTCGCCGCAACCAACCGGTAGCAGTGCGCTACCCGCGCGGCGCCGGCGCCGGCGCCGAGATCCGCAAAGAACTCGACGAGCTGCCCTGGGGCAAAGGCGAAGTGCGTCGCCGCGGCGAGCGCATCGCCATCCTCGCCTTCGGCACGATGCTCTATCCGGCGCTGGTCGCAGCAGACCGCTTGAACGCGACCGTGGCCAACATGCGCTTTGCCAAACCGCTCGACGCCGAACTGGTGGCCGAACTCGCGCGCACGCACGAATCCATCGTCACCGTCGAAGAAGGCTGCCTGCCCGGCGGCGCCGGCTCGGCGGTGATGGAAGCGCTGCAGGCCGCGGACCTGCACAACCCGGTGCTGTCGCTCGGCCTGCCCGACATCTTCATCGAGCACGGTGACCCCGCCAAGCTGCTGTCGATCAACGGCCTGGATGCCGACGGCATTGCGCGCGCGATCGCACACAGGTTTGGCGCGAGACCTGCCCTTATTCGAGCGAAAAGCTGAGTCACCAGTGTGACGGCCAAAACAGTGCGAAGCTCGCATTGTTCTTTTCCACGCGACCATGACCCACCCGACCCAAGCCCTGCACATCCCCGACACGCAAAGCGAGCGCGACGAGCGCCACCTCGCCATCCAGCGTGTCGGCGTGAAAGACGTGCGCTACCCGCTGCGCTTGCGTGTGGCCGGCGCCGAGCAGCAGACCGCCGCGCTGTGGAATCTCGACGTGGCGTTGCCGGCGGAGAAGAAGGGCACGCACATGTCGCGCTTCGTGGCCTGGCTCGACGGGCTCGATGCGCCGCTCGACGCGGCGTTGTTGCGCGACAAGCTCGGCGCGATGCTGACGCTGCTCAACGCCAGCGAAGGCCGCATCGAATCGCGCTTCTCGTTCTTTCTGCGCAAACGCGCGCCGGTGTCCGGTGTGCAGAGCCTGCTCGACTATCAGGGCCGCTGGATCGCCGAAGCGCGCGCCGGCAAGACGACGGTGTGGACCGAAGTGGCCGTGCCGGTGAAGAGCCTGTGCCCGTGCTCGAAGGAGATCTCCGACTACGGCGCGCACAACCAGCGCTCCACGGTGACGATCTGCGTCGAAACGCACGCGCCAGTGGCTTGGGAGGAACTCGTGCGCTTTGCCGAGGTCAACGCCTCTAGCGAGATCTGGGCGCTGCTTAAACGGTCGGACGAAAAATGGATCACCGAGCGCGCCTACGAGAACCCGAAGTTCGTCGAAGACCTGGTGCGCGACGTGGCGCTGTCGCTCAACGCCGACGAGCGCATCGGCCGCTACGTCGTCGAGGTGGACAACCATGAGTCGATTCACAATCATTCTGCCTACGCGCGCATCGAGCGCGCGTAATCCCATTTCTCGCGCATCGAGCGCAATCTGCAGCGTCGCGCTGTTGCTGCTTGGTGCTTGCAGCACTTACGGTCCCGGCAAGCTGCAGCCGGGGCAGACCGAAGCCGAAGCCCGCATCGAACTGGGCGAACCTACCTTGCGCACCAGACTGCCCAACGGCGGCACGCGCTTGGACTATGCGCGTGGCCCGTACGGCAAGCACACGTACCGCGTCGAGCTCGATGCCGCAGGCAAGGTCACGGCGATCAGCCAACTGCTGAACGAATACAGCTTTGAGACCCTGCGTCCGGGCTGGAGCCGGCAGCAGGTGATCGACCAGATCGGCCCGGCGACGCATGTGCGCGTCGGCTGGCGCGGCGTCGGCACGGTCTGGTCGTACCGCTACGACGGCGTGTTCTGCCGCTGGTTTCAGGTCTGGCTTGTCGACGACCGCGTGCGCGAGGCGGCGTACGCGCCGGACCCGGTGTGCGAGGAGCCGCGCATCAACGATCGAGATTGACGCTGGCGCTGGCGACGACGCGGCCGTTGATCGACACGTCGATCGCGTGCCGCCCCGCGTTCAAGCGTCGCGTCGTCACCGGCTTGAACGAGTGTTGCTTGGTCAGCGTGCGCGACTCGTTGCCGCCGAGCGTCAGCTTCCAGCCCTTGAAGACTTTCGCGCTCGTGCCGCCGCTCGCCTTGACGTGGTGCACCGCGTAGTCGATCAGCAGCGTTTGCGTCGAAGCCGAACCCGAGCGCAGCGTCAACACCATCTGCGCGTGGTCGCCGATGGCGATGCGCCTGGGCGTCACCTTGAGCGTGCAGCGTCCGTCGAACGCCGAGCCTGCGCCCCACAGCGCGAGCATGCCGGCGTGGCCTTGCTTGATCAGCGCGCGGCTGGCGTGCGAGAGCAGCGCCCGGCGCTCGGCCGATGCACTGGCGAGATGGCGCTGCACCCAATCGACGACGAACTGCGGATGGTCCTTGGCGATGTCGTTCAAGTGGTTGGCGACGCTGCGCCGAACGTACGGGCTCGGGTCGTCGTGCAGCGCCGCCAGGATCGGCAGCGTCGGCGACGGGTCCGCGATCAACGACTTCAACTGCAAGCCCCAGGGCAGGCGAGGCCGGCTGCCTTCGCTGGCCAGGCGGCGCACATGCGGGCTCCGGTCGCGCGTCCATGCGAGCAGCGTTGCGAAGACCAACTGCGGGTGGGCGACGATCAGCGGCCGGATCGCCCACTCGGCCGTCAGGCGTTGCGTCAGCGCATGCAGGGCGCGCAGCGCAAGCTCGGGGTGCTCGATGCCGCGTCGGGCGATGAATTCGCCGAGCGGCCAGACGATCCAGCCGGCCAGCCCATGTGTAGCGACATCGCGCGGCGACGACACGCCGTCGATCTCGATCGGCGGCGCCAGTGCGGCTTCGATGATGCGGCAGGCGGCATCGAAGTCCGGCGGCAACGTCGCTTCGAGCGCGTCGGCGATCTGCATTGCACGCGCTTTCATTTCCAGCGCGTCGAGTTCTCTCAATGCCACACGCTCGAAGCGTTTGCGATCGAACGCGGGCCAGGCGCGTGTCAACGCAGCAGCACTGGCGCGCACGAGTTCGGCGTTCAACAGGTTCTTGAACGGTTCTGCCATCACCAACAGACAGGTAAGTGTTTGAACCCGCGAAAGCGAACGCGCATATCGCGTTCTGCGGCGCCGTCGAGCTCCAGTCCAGGCAAGCGGCGCGCCAGCGCAGCCAGCGCGATGCGCGCTTCGAGCCGCGCCACGTTCATGCCGGCGCAGGCGTGCGCGCCGTGGCCGAAGGCGAGGTGGTGGTTCGGCTTGCGCGCGATGTCCAGGCGGTCGGGCGCGGCGAACACCGCCGGGTCGCGGTTGGCCGCGCCGATGGCCAGCGTGATGAAGTGCCCCGCGGGCACGACGAAGCCCGGCAGCTCGATCGGCGCGGCAGCGACGCGGTTGTTGAGTTGCAGCGGACTTTCGAAGCGCAGCAGCTCCTCCACCGCCGTCGGCAGCAGCGCCGGTTGCGCAACGAGGCGCTCGTACTGTTCGCGCTGCGTCAACAAGGCGTGCACGCCGTTGCCGGTCAGGTTGGTCGTGGTTTCGTGGCCGGCGTTGAGCAGGAAGATGCAGTTGTGCAGCAGTTCGGGGGCGGTCAGGCGTTCGCCGCCGACCTCGCCCCGGATCAGCCGCGTCAGCACGTCGGCCTCGGGGTCGCCGGGCGCGGCGCGGCGGCGCTGCACGAGGCTGCCCAACGCGGCCAGAAACTCGCGCACCGCCGCGTGGCCGCGGTCGAGCACGGCGCTGCTCGGCGCAGGCTCGAGAGCCGACAGGATTGCCAGCGACCAGTCGCGCAGCGGGCCGCGCTCGGCATGCGGCACGTCGAGAAGGTTGCCGATGACTTCGACCGGGATGCGTGCCGCGAAGTCGCCGATCAGATCGGCCTGCGGGCCGCGCGACTGCATCTCGTCGATCAGCGACTCCACCAGCGCCGCCACGCCGGCTTCCATGCGTGCAATGGCACGCTGGTTCAGCGCGCCCATCAGCAAGCGCCGCGCGCGCGTGTGCAGCGGCGCATCGTTGAAGACCAGACTCGTCGTGTGGTGCTCGAACAGCGGCGTGCCGACGCCGTACTTCGGCCTGAACTCGCGTTGCTTGTCGGAGCTCGCTGCGGCGTCGCGATACACCGCGCCAACGTCGTCGTAGCGCGTCAGCAGCCAAGTGTCCGCTGCGAGCCGGTGGCGCGGCGCATGCTCGCGCAGCACGGCGTAGAACGGGTAGGGGTCGTCGACGAAGCCTGCTGGCGGCGCGCTGAGGAGGAAATCAGGGAGCCAGGAATTCATCGCGGCGAGTTTGCCGCAATCTAAACTCCGCATGCGGCGCACCGGGCGCCACATTCAAAGAACGACGAGGAGCGATTCCCATGGAGACCGTCAAACAAGGCGCCGACACGCTGTTCATTCTGCTCGGCGCCATCATGGTGCTGGCCATGCATGCCGGCTTTGCCTTTCTCGAGCTCGGCACCGTGCGCAAGAAGAACCAGGTCAATGCGCTGGTCAAGATCCTGGTCGACTTCGCGGTGTCGACGATCGCCTACTTCTTCATCGGCTACGCGGTCGCCTACGGCACCAGCTTTTTCGTCGGCGCCGAGTCGCTGGCGGCGAAAAGCGGCTACGAGCTGGTGAAGTTCTTCTTTCTGCTGACGTTCGCCGCGGCGATTCCCGCGATCGTTTCCGGCGGCATCGCCGAGCGCGCACGTTTCGGCCCGCAGTTGATCGCCACCGCGGTGCTGGTCGGCTTGATCTACCCATTGTTCGAAGGCGCGGTCTGGGGCGGGCGCTTCGGTTTTCAGGCGTGGATCAAGGACCTGACCGGCGCCGAGTTTCATGACTTCGCCGGCAGCATCGTGGTCCATGCGGTCGGCGGCTGGATCGGCTTGGCCGCCGTGCTGCTGCTCGGTGCGCGCGCGAACCGCTATCGCAAGGACGGTGCGATCAGCGCTCATCCGCCGTCGTCGATTCCGTTCCTCGCCCTCGGCGCGTGGATCCTTGCCGTCGGCTGGTTCGGCTTCAACGTCATGAGCGCGCAGACGCTCGACAAGATCTCGGGCCTCGTCGCCGTGAACTCGCTGATGGCGATGGCCGGCGGCACGCTGGTCGCCGCATTGCTCGGCAAGAACGACCCGGGCTTTGCGTACAACGGGCCGCTCGCGGGACTGGTGGCGGTGTGCGCGGGCTCGGACGTGATGCATCCGCTGGGTGCGCTGGTCGTCGGCGGCGTGGCCGGCGCGATCTTCGTCGTCATGTTCACACTGACGCAAAACCGCTGGAAGATCGACGACGTGCTCGGCGTGTGGCCGCTGCATGGCCTGTGCGGCGCCTGGGGCGGCATCGCCTGCGGCATCTTCGGCCTGCCGGCGCTCGGTGGCCTGGGTGGGGTGAGCTTGGCAGCGCAAGCGATCGGCACCCTCGTCGGCGTGTTATGGGCCCTGCTCGGTGGCGTGTTGGTCTACGGCGTGCTGCGCGCAGTGATGGGTCTGCGCTTGACTGCAGAAGAGGAGCACGACGGCGCGGACCTGTCGATTCACAAGATCGGCGCGACGCCGGATCGCGATGCGGCATGGTGAGTGCCGCTAAAGTGCGGGCATGAAACGGGCTCGCTGCGCTCGCGTCCCCCAAGGGGAGCGTCATCGCCTTGGGGCGGCCCGGCGGCGCTGACATGTTCACCGGCATCGTTCAAGGCGTGGCGCGCGTCGAGCGCATCGAAGATCGCAACGGGCTGCGCACACTGCGGCTGAGTTTTCCCGGCGGCTTCGACAGCGGCCTGCAGATTGGCGCGAGCGTCTCAGTCGATGGCGTCTGTCTCACCGCCACCGCGCTGCATCCCAACGCGGTTGACTTCGACGTGATGCAGCAAACGCTGTCGCAGACCACGCTCGGTGCGTTGGTGCAGAGCGGCCGCGTCAACGTCGAACGCGCAGCGAAGCAGGGTGCCGAAGTCGGTGGCCACGTGCTGTCCGGTCACGTCGACTTTCAGGCGACGATCGCGCAGGTCCGCACGCCGGAGAACAACCGCGTGCTGCGCATCGCCGTGCCCGCGCCGTGGATGCGCTACGTCTTCGCCAAGGGCTACATCGCCGTCAACGGCGCCAGTCTGACGGTGGCCGAGGCGCAGCGTGAATCAGGCGACGCCGGATGGCTCGAAGTCTGGTTGATCCCGGAGACGCTGCGCATGACGACGTTCGCGCAAGTGGGGCAAGGCGACGCGCTCAACATCGAGATCGAACGCCAGACGCAGGTCATCGTCGACACCGTCCGCGCCGCAGTCGACGAGCAACTCGCGCCGTACCGCGCGATGCTCGACAAGCTCAAGCCGGTTTGATCGTGTTGACCGGCGACGCAAAGTACTCGCGCACGACGCTGGCGAATTGCTGCATCGGCTTGCCCTGGCTTCTGCGCCCGGCAAACAGCGCCAGCTCGCTGTCAGGCAACGCCGGCAAGCCATCGCGCGCGCCGAGCTTGCGAAAGCCATCGAGCACGGCGCTGTGCGTCAGGCACGAAACGGCCAGCCCGGCGGTCACTGCCGACTGCAAGCCGAGCACGCTCGGCCCGCAGTAGACCGCGCGCCAGGGCCGGCCGAGTTTGTCGAGCGTGCTGGTGGCCAGGCTGCGGATGCCGCAACCCAGCGGCAGCAGCGCCAGCGACACCGGCTCGCGCGGGCGCAGCCGATACGTCTGGGCGGCGACCCATGACAGACGCTCGCGCCGGATCAACTCGCCTTCGCTGCTGCCGAGCTCGCGCCGGCCGATCACCAGGTCGAGCTCGCCGCTCTTCATCAGACCGCGCAGATAGCCGGTGACGCCGGTCGTGATCTCGACGTCGAGCGTCGGATGGGCATCGCGAAACGCCTGCAGGATCGCCGGCATGTGGTGCGGCGCAAAGTACTCGGTGATGCCCAGGCGCAGCCGGCCCTGTAGCGGCGCCTCGGTGACGGCGCGCACGCTTTCGTCGTTCAGGCGCAGGATGTGCTGCGCGTAACTCAGCAGCTTGTCGCCGCGCTCGGTCAGCGCCACCGAGCGCTTGGTGCGTTCGAACAGCGCGAAGCCCAGCCGCTGCTCGAGGTTCCTGACCTGCACGCTGACAGTGGACTGCGTGCGCGAAACCACGACGCCGGCGCGCGTGAAGTTGCGCTGCTCGGCCACGGCGACGAAGGTGCGCAGGGCGTCGATGTCGAGGTTCATGACGAGGGCAACAAATCGAAGAAGCCGATGACCGTGATCCTAATAATTCGTTGGCGCGGGGTCAATGCGCCGCCTAAGGTTGGGCCACTTTCAATTCACGAGGCCCTCCCCATGTCGTCACCCGTGTTCAGATCACTGCTCTGCTGCGCGCTGCTCGCCGCCTGCGCCTCGTCACCGGCGTCGTTGCCGGTGCCTGACAACCTGAAGCCCGGCGCGCAGGAGCGCGCGGCCTTCGTGCGCCACGCGCGCGGCGTGCAGATCTACCGCTGCGATGCGGCCGACGGCGGCGCGTTCAAGTGGATCTTCGTCGCACCGCAGGCGCAGATGTTCGACGACGCGGCGAGCCAGGCCGTGCTCGGCACGCACGGTGCCGGGCCGTTCTGGCAAGGCAACGACGGCAGCCGCGTCGTCGGCATGGTCAAGGCCAGAGCCGACGCCGCCAACGCTGGGGCCGACATTCCGTGGCTGCTGCTGACGACCACCGCCGAAGGACCGGGCGGCCAGATGACGGCAGTGAAGAGCATTCAACGCATCAGGACCGTCGGCGGCGTGGCGCCGGCCGCCGGTTGTGCTGCGGCGAGCGACGCCGGCAAGTCGACCCGCGTGCCCTACACGGCCGACTACGTGTTCTTCGTCGGCGCGTAGCGCGAACGGCTTCAGTTTTTCGCCGCTCCCGTGGCGACCGCCGTACGCAGCTCTCTCAACTTGGCTTTGAGCTTGCGCGCGTTGTCGTTGCCCATTCGCAGCAGCATCTTCGAGCCGGCGGGAAGGGCTTCGAGTTGCGGGTCGGCGAACTCGTAGCGAGTCCACGGTTGCGTCGAGGCGACTTCGCCCTTGACGTTGGTCAGGCGCACCGCCAGCGGCCCGGCCGGCTCGGGCGTGGCGAGCAACTGGTCGATGACGGCGACGAGGCGGTCGTTGAAGTACGCGCTCGGGTAGCCGAGTTCCTGGTACGCGCTCTGGAACAACGGGTAGTTCTGCTTGTAGAGCGCCGCAACGCGTGCCGCGTCGAGCGACTCGGCCAGCGTGACGAAGACGCCGTAGCGCGCGCTGTTGCCTTGTGCGATCACCTCCGAGCCGCCCTGGCTCAGCACGGTGATCTTGCCCACGATCGGATCGACCGGCCACAGCCGCGGCGCTGCGTGCGTGCGGCCGAGGTTGTCGATCGTGACCACGGCACGGCGCACGAAATCGTCGCGCCGCACCATCGATGCGCCGGGCTTGCTGCCGAGCAGCGCACCGATGGCCTTGGCGATCACGGCTTCGGCCTGGTCGAGCGTGCGTGGCGCTTCGGCGGCGCCGGCCGCGGGTTCTTCGATCGGATGCTGGATCGCCGGCTCGGATGCCGCGGGCGCCGGCGCTGCGGCCACCGGCGCGGCCGCTGGTTCAGCGCTCGCCGTTGCCAGCGGCGGCAGTTTGGACTGCCGCTCCTGCTGCCACCAGTACCAGCCGCCGCCCACGGCGAGCGCGATCAGCACCGCCGACGCGGCGGCGACGGCGCCGCGGTTGATGCCGCCAGCGTTGGGCGCGTAACGGGGCTCAGGCGTACGGGCCGCGCGGCCGGGTGCATTGAAGTCGTTCATGCGCCATGGTAGGCACGCCGCCGCGCTCAGTCACGCGGATTTGGTGAATCCTTGTGAACCGGTCGGACGAGTGAGTTCAGTCCATCGCCGGCGCCGGATGGCGGCGCGCGATCCGGCTGCGCAGCAGGTCGTGGCCACGCAGCGGGCGAGACGTTGTCATTTCACGCCGCGAGCAACTGCCGCAGCACGTACGGCAGGATGCCGCCGTGCTTGTAGTAATCGACCTCGATCGCGGTGTCGATGCGCAACGTGACGGTGACGTCGCGTTTCGAGCCATCAGCCTTCGTGATGATCAGTTTCGCATCGGTCTGCGGTTTGACGTCAGCGCCGAGCACGACGTCGATCGTCTCGTCGCCGCGGATGCCGAGCGACTCCCAAGAGTCGCCGCTCTTCCACTGCAGCGGCAGCACGCCCATGCCGATCAGGTTGCTGCGGTGGATGCGCTCGAAGCTCTTCGCGACGACGGCCTTGACGCCGAGCAATTGCGTGCCCTTGGCCGCCCAGTCGCGCGAGCTGCCGGTGCCGTACTCCTCGCCGGCGAAGATCACGGTCGGTGTGCCTTCGGCGATGTACGCCATCGCCGCGTCGTAGATCGGCATCTTCTGACCGCCCTTCAACGTGTAGCCGCCTTCCTCGCGGCTGCCGTCAGCCTTGGCGGGCAGCATCAGGTTCTTCACGCGCACGTTGGCGAAGGTGCCGCGCATCATCACGTCGTGGTTGCCGCGGCGCGCGCCGTAGCTGTTGAAGTCGGCTTTCAGCACGCCGTTGTCG
>JANNJX010000506.1:0-3140 GCA_031396005.1 Burkholderiales bacterium | reverse complement strand
GCGATCTTGGGCAGCATGCCGCCGCTGATCGTGCCGTCGGCGAACAGCTCGTCGATGCGGCGCGCCGACAGGTCGGTGAGCAGCCTGCCTTCCTTGTCGAGCACGCCCGGCGTGTTGGTGAGCAGCATCAGCTTCTCGGCGCGCAGCACGGTGGCGAGTTTGCTGGCCACCAGGTCGGCGTTGATGTTGTAGCTCTCGCCCTCGTCGCCGAAGCCGATCGGGCTGATGACGGGGATGAACTGATCGTCCTGCAACGCCTTGACCACACTCGGGTCGATGCCGGTGATCTCCCCGACTTGGCCCACGTCATGCATCTTCTTCGGGTCGTCCTTGTCGGCCATCTTCAGCTTGTGGGCGCGGATCAGGCCGCCGTCGCGCCCGGTCAGGCCCACCGCCTTGCCGCCGACCGAGTTGATCAGGCCGACGATGTCCTGCTGCACTTGGCCGGCCAGCACCCACTCGACGACCTCCATCGTCTCGGCGTCCGTCACGCGCATGCCTTGAATGAACGTGCCCTTCTTGCCCAGGCGCGTCAGCGCCTCGTCGATCTGCGGCCCGCCGCCGTGGACGACGATCGGGTTCATGCCGACCAGCTTCAGCAGCACCACGTCTTCGGCGAAGTCCTGCTGCAACGACGGGTCGGTCATCGCATTGCCGCCGTACTTGATGACCAGCGTCTTGCCGTGGAACTTGCGGATGTAGGGCAGCGCTTGCGACAGGATCTCGGCCTTCTCGCGCGGCGCGATCTGGCTGACATCGACCGCTTGGTGCGTGGGCGTGGTCATGGGGGCTCCCGTGTGAAAGGCGTCGCGAATTGTAGGAAGCTGCGGGGAACCGATGACCCTGCGCTCGCGTCAGAGCGCCAACCGGCTATCGTCTGGTCCGTGTTTCGTTTGTCACGCCGCTTCATCACCACCCTGCTGTGGGTCGCCATCGCGCTGCTGCCGGTGCGGGGGCTGGCCGCGGCGGTGATGCCGGCGCTGATGTTGGGCATGGCCCCCACGGTGATCAGCGCGCCGGCTGACGAGACGGCCGTGGCGCTGCCCTGCCACGGTTCGTCGCAAGACTCAACCAGCGACGCCGATACGACCCACGCCTGCGCGCTGTGCGATCTCTGCCACGGCAGCGTGGCCGCGGCGCCTGCGGCGCCGGCCGTGATGCCGATGCTGCACGACGCGCAGCCCATGGGCGCGTTGCCACGGGCCGTGGAGCCGCGTACACCCGACGGCCTGTTCCGACCGCCTCGAACCGTCCTCGCCTGAACGGCCTGCCGCGCCGAGTGCGCGGTATAGCCGGCCCACGACCGATGCCGCGGCGATTTCGCCGCGACGCTTCATCGCTCGTTGTCGCGAGGTTTCATGCACAAGACACCTTTTGCCACGATCGCCGCTGCTGCCGGCTGCTGCGCCGGCGCAGAACACACCGTCGCCCACAAGTTCACCGGCGCACTCGCCGAGCCGGCGCGCTTCAAGGCCGAGGGAGCAGGCTCGATGAAGCCTGCCGGCAAACCAGCCCAGGACACCGAAGTGCGCGTGCGCAAACCCTCCGGCCATTCCGGCCACTGACAACTAAGGAGATCCTGATGAAAGTCACCCTGACCTGCCTGGCTGTCTTGCTTGCCTGTGGTGCGGCTGCGGCGCAAACCAGCCCCTATGCCGGCGAGCAGTCCCGGCCGATCAAGGCACTGGGCGCCGACGAGATGCGCGCGCTCACGGAAGGCCGGGGCTTCGGCTTCGCGAAGGCGGCCGAGCTCAACGGCTACCCGGGCCCGATGCATGTCGTCGAATTGTCGAGCCAGCTCGATCTGACGCCCGCACAGCGCACGGCCAGCGAGCGGCTGCTGGCCGAACACAAGGCGCGGGCGCGCGAACTCGGTGGGCGCGTCATCGACGCCGAACGCGCGCTCGAAGCGCTGTTCGCCGAGCGGCAGGCCGACGCAGCCACCGTGGATGCCGCCTCGCGCCGGGTCGGCGAGCAGCACGCGGCGCTGCGCGCGGAGCACCTGAAGACGCACCTCGAACAGACTGCGCTGCTGAGCCCGAAGCAGATCGCGCACTACCAGCGCCTGCGCGGCTATGACGCAGCGCCCGCCGGCCACAGCGGACTTCACCGCTGAAGGACTGTATGGACGTATTCGTCACCCTGCATCGCCAGCCCGAGGTGGCCTTGGCTCAATCGCGCTACGCCGCGATGGCGCCCGGCCGCGAAGCGGTGGAGCGCACGGCGCTACCTCACCACATTTCACGGCCTCGCGGCGCCTTGGGCGCGCCTCGACGCGGTGAGCCGCCGGTTCAGGCTCGTCGGCAGCTAGCATGCCGGCACGAGCTGCATCGCGCTCGGCACTTTTTTCAAAGTGCCGGCCACTACGAGGCCGGCATGGTCGGCACGATCGTTGTCAATGCTTGAGGAGCTGTCATGAACAAAGTCATTCCCGCCTTCCTGACCGCCGCCGGCCTGCTGCTCGGCGCATCGGCTTTCGCGCAGACCGCCGACATGACCGACGCCGAAGTGCGCAAGGTCGACAAGGAGCAGGCCAAGATCACGCTCAAGCATGCCGAGATCAAGAGCCTCGACATGCCCGGCATGACGATGGTGTTCCAGGTCAAGGACAAGGCGCTGCTCGACAAGATCGCACCGGGCGACAAAGTGAAGTTCAAGGCCGTCAACGAGGCCGGAAAATACATCGTCACTGAGATCCAGGCTGTCAAGTGACCGAAGTTTCCGCTGCTGCTGCGTTGAAGGACCCGGTGTGCGGCATGACGGTCACGCCGCAGTCGCGCCACGCCCATGTGCATGACGGCAAGCCGGTGTACTTCTGCGGCGCGGGCTGCAAGGCGAAGTTCGTCGCCGACCCGGCGAAATACCTCGTCGCCGCCGCGGACGCGGCGCCGACCGGGCCCGAGGCGCCCGCACCCGCCGGCACGGTCTACACCTGCCCGATGCACCCCGAGGTGCGGCAGGACCATGCGGGTGCCTGCCCGAAGTGCGGCATGGCGCTCGAGCCCGAAATGCCGAGCCTCGAAGACGACGACAACCCGGAACTGCGCGACTTCACACGGCGCTTCTGGTGGACGTTGCCGCTGACCGTCGTCGTCACCGTTCTGGCGATGGCCGGGCACCCGCTCGGCTGGTTCGACATG
>JANNJX010000103.1:0-2505 GCA_031396005.1 Burkholderiales bacterium | reverse complement strand
CCGGTGTCGACGTGAGGCGTGTAAATGGCTTTGTGCTTGCCGCGCAAACGGAGTGCCACTTCGCTGGCAACACGTCCGAGCACCTTGTCGGTGGCGTCAATCACAAACCACTCGTGCTTCACATCAGCCGGCTTGGCGCTGAAGGTCTTCATGAGGGTCTTTCGGTGTTAGCGCTGGAGCGAAATTCTCCAGCGCGGATCGCGGCTCAATGCCGGGTGGCCACTCGTCGGTCCCGCTTGTTTGCCTGCTCGAGCAGGCACGGGCTCTCGGAATGTTCGAACCGCAAAAACTTTTGGCGCTTCGACGTTCACCTCGGTTTCCCCAGCCGCGGCCGGGAAAGCCGGCGAGTATAGCCGACGCGGCCCGGGTCGCCGGTGCGCCGACGGCCGGGCGTCTTTCGTGTTGGGCAGCGCTCTCCAACGGACTTCTATAGTATTCGGGAAAACCCTAGATGACCTTTCCTCGGCCATCTCAACCGGAGTACCGCCATGGGCCACGTTGGTGACATTTTGAAAGAGACCACTGCCGGCGCGAGCCCGCAGGCCGGACCTGCGTTGGGCAGTCCCGATCCGACACCGGCGCCGTTTCGATGGGTGCCGATCCGCTCGCTCTCCGAGCGCCACCGCCCCCGCATCCTCGCCCATCTGCTCGCAATGCCCGAAGGCGACCGCTACCTGCGTTTCGGCTACGCGGCTTCTGACGCGCAGCTCGCGCACTACACCGATCTGATCGACTTCGCGCACGACGAGGTGTTCGGCATCTTCAACCGGCGCCTGAGCTTGTTGGCGATGGCGCACCTGGCGTTGATGCCCGCGCGGGGCGATGGCCTGCCGCGTGAAGCCGAGTTCGGCGTGTCGGTGCTGCCGCAGGCCCGCGGCCGTGGCTACGGCACACGGCTGTTCGAGCACGCCGTGCTGCATGCGCGCAATCGCCAGGTCGACACCCTGGTGATTCACGCGCTGAGCGAAAACGCGTCGATGCTGAAGATCGTTCGTGGCGCCGGCGCGATCGTCGAACGCGACGGTGGCGAATCGCTGGCACGACTTCGCCTGCCGGCCGACGACCTGTTGTCCCATGTCGATGAATTGGTCGAGTCGAAAGCGGCCGACTTGAACTACCGGATCAAGGTCCATGCACGCCGGTTTTCAGGTTGGCTGGACGGCATCGACGAGATCAAGCAGCGCTTCTCGAAGAAGTGCATTGCCGCGCTCGAATAGACCTCGAGCGACAGGTTGCGGCTCGGGATTTTTACGGGGGTAAGTTCCCTGGCTTCGGGGGTCGGGCGCGCAAATCCTGCGGTTAACATCGAGGCAATTGCAACCAATTGTCGCGCGTGCCGCTTCGCTCGCGCCACGACCAACCTGGCCCCGTGATGGAACCCTTGCTGCCGTGGATCCTGGCCTTGGTTGGTCTGCTGGCCGCATTGGCTGCGGCCATCGCGTGGCGCTTGGTGCGCCAGCGCAAGCCCGACGCCAAACCATTGCCGACCGAATGGTCGCTCGCGCCGCGTCCGGTCTTCTCGACCGACGAGCGGCGCGTGTACCGGCCGTTGCGCGAAGCGCTGCCGCACCACATCGTGCTGTCCAAACTGCCGCTCGTTCGCTTTTGCCAGCCCAACGATCCGCAGGAGGTTCGCTTCTGGTACGAACTGCTGGGCTCGATCCACGTCACCTTCGCCATTTGTAGCGCCAACGGCCGCGTGCTGGCCGCCATTGATCTCGACACCGACCGCGGCAACTCGCGCCGCGTGTTGCAGATCAAGCAATCGGTGCTTGGCGCCTGCCGCGTGCGCTACCTGCGCTGTCCGGTCGACCACCTGCCGTCGGTGGCCGAGTTGCAATTGCTGGTACCTCAAAGCGCAGCCTCGTCGCGTGGTCCGCAGCCTGCGCCGAGCCGTCCGCGCGCATCGCGAGACGAGAACGCCCCGCGGCGCCGCGAGCGCAACGCGCTGTGGCACGACTCAAGCTTCTTCCAGGATTCCTTCTTTGCGCCGGACAACCGGTTGGACGTGAGCCTGACCGGCGAAGCGAGCAGCTTCCCGTTGTCCCGGGGAGATGCGGGCGCAGGGACCGGCAGCTCGGTCTTCGGCGACAACGTGCCGGACGACCTGGCCGGTGTGGTCGTCGAGTCCGAGCCGCGCTACCCGAACACCGGCACGCACCACTGAGCGGCCGGGCTCGCAGCGGTGCGCGCTTAGGATGCGCGCATGACGCCGGCCTTTGACCGTGATCGCGAAGCGAGCGCACCGGGTGCGTTCTCCGCCCTCGACCCCGACCGCGTTCTGCGCACACTCGACGCGCTCGGCCTTCGGGGCGATGGCCGCCTGCTGCAACTCAACTCGTACGAGAACCGCGTCTTCCAGGTCTTCCTCGAAGGCGGCGATGTGGTCGTCGCCAAGTTCTACCGACCGTCGCGCTGGAGCGATGCGCAGATTCTCGAGGAGCATGCCTTCTCTGGCGAGTTAGCGGCCGACGACGTCCCGGTCGTCGCACCGCGACGGCTTTC
>JANNJX010000063.1:0-6111 GCA_031396005.1 Burkholderiales bacterium | reverse complement strand
CGGTGAACTCGACTGCCGCGATGTGCGCGAGGTACTTTCGCTGATGCGTGTCGCCCCGATTTCCGTAGAAAGGCATTGACCATGATGACCCCCTCCGACGTGAAAGCCACCCTGTCGTTTTCCGACGGCAGCCCGAGCATGGAGTTGCCGCTCTACAAAGGCTCGGTCGGGCCGGATGTGATCGACATCCGCAAGCTCTACGCGCAGACCGGCAAGTTCACCTACGACCCGGGGTTCCTGTCCACCGCGGCCTGCAACTCGAGCATCACCTACATCGACGGCGACAAGGGCGAGCTGCTGTACCGCGGCTACCCGATCGAGCAACTCGCCACGCAGTGCGATTTTCTCGATGTCTGCCACCTGCTGTTGTACGGCGAACTGCCCAACGAGCAGCAGCAGAAAGACTTCGACAAGCTCGTCACCAACCACACGATGGTCAACGAGCAGATGCAATTCTTTCTGCGCGGCTTCCGCCGCGACGCACACCCGATGGCGGTGATGACGGGCCTGGTCGGCGGCTTGTCGGCGTTCTATCACGACAGCACCGACATCACGAACCCGCGCCACCGCGAGATCTCGGCGATCCGCCTGATCGCCAAGATGCCGACGCTCGTGGCGATGGCCTACAAGTACGGCATCGGCCAGCCCTACATCTACCCGAAGAACTCGCTGTCGTACTCGGCCAACTTCATGCGCATGATGTTCGCTACGCCATGCGAAGACTACGAGCCCAACGACGTCATCGTGCGCGCCATCGACCGCATCTTCATCCTGCACGCCGACCACGAGCAGAACGCATCGACATCCACCGTCCGCCTGTGCGGCAGCTCGGGCACCAACCCGTTCGCGGCCATCGCTGCCGGCGTGGCGTGTTTGTGGGGCCCGGCCCATGGCGGCGCCAACGAGGCGGCGCTGAACATGCTTGAAGAGATCCAGAAGAACGGCGGCGTCGACAAGGTCGGCGAGTTCATCAAGAAGGTCAAGGACAAGGACTCCGGCATCAAACTGATGGGCTTCGGCCACCGCGTCTACAAGAACTACGACCCGCGCGCCAAGCTGATGCGCGAGACCTGTCACGAAGTGCTCGGCTCGCTCGGCCTGGGCAACGACCCGTTGTTCAAGCTGGCGATGGCGCTGGAGAAGATCGCGCTCGAAGATGAATATTTCGTGGCGCGCAAGCTCTACCCGAACGTCGATTTCTACAGCGGCATCGTGCAGCGCGCGATCGGCATCCCGGTGAGCCTGTTCACGGCGATCTTCGCGCTGGCCCGCACCGTCGGCTGGATCGCGCAGTTGAACGAGATGATCGGCGACCCCGAGTACAAGATCGGCCGGCCGCGCCAGCTCTTCGTCGGCTCGCCGCGCCGCGACGTCAAGCCGATAGCGGATCGTTGACCACCCCGGAGCGGCTGCGCCGCTGCCCCTCAAGGGGCCGAGGCCCGCGGCTCCGAGCCGACCTGCGTCGGCTTGGACAGGACGAGGAATGGCCGCGTCTCGCGGCCATGCGGCCTGCAAGGCCCGCCAGCGGACCGGCGGAGCCGGATCCGCGGCGGTTGCTGGAAAGACTATTGCGCCACGCATCCGCCAGCTCGCGTTCTGCGTAAGGTTCAAGGCCTGTGCGCGACCGAGCGCACAGGTACGCCTGCACGCTGTCCGGGCTTGCTTCGTACATGCCCTCACCCAGCCAGGCACCGAGCACCGCACAATCGAGCCGCCCGTACCATGACCGAGCCGAGCCGAACCGACACCCCTCGCCATAGAAGCCGTCCGCGCGTCGGCCTGCTGTTCGACTACGATTGGGATGCGAACGCCCACGAAGCGCTGCGGCCGCGCTTCGACTACGACCGCGCCGGCTTCGATCTCTTCTCCTTCCCCAGTAACGCGCGCCTGATCAACTTCGACCTCGCTGGTTTTGCCGTCAAGCAGGCCCGCCGTGCGCGCCAGCGCGGCTGGGCCGGCGTGGTCTCGCACCATGAGCAATTCGGCGCGCTGGCCGCCGCGCTGGTCGCTGAAGCTGCCGGCTTGCCCGGCACCTCGCCCGACGCCGTGATCGCTTGCCAGCACAAGCTGCATGCGCGCCGCGTGCTGCAGCAGGTCTGCCCGGAGGCCAACGTTCGTTTCTCCGAGCTCGAGGCGCAGTACGGCGGGCCGATCCCGCAAGGCCTCGCCTACCCGAGCTACGTCAAGCCGGTGAAGGCCGCGTTCTCGGTGCTGGCGCGGCCGGTGCGCCACGAGCGCGAGCTGCACGAGCACACACGCTTCGGCAAACGCGAGTTGTGGGTTATCCGCCGCCTGGTCGAGCCGTTCGAACGTGTCGCCCGCGAGCGCCTGCCCGGCCTGGGCACGGCGCACCGCATGATGCTCGAGGAGCCGCTGCGCGCGCCGCAGTACAACCTCGACGGCTATGTCTTCAACGGCCAGCTGCAGGTGCTGGGCGTCGTCGACGCCGTCATGTACCCAGGCACGCAGGCCTTCATGCGCTGGGACCTGCCGTCGCGCTTGCCGTGCGCTGTGGGCGCGCGCGCGGCCGACGTGGCGCGCAGGTTTCTCGCCGCCGTCGGCTTCACGCACGGCCTGTTCAACATGGAGTTTTTTCATGAGCCGGCGAGCGACCGCCTGTCGGTGATCGAGTTCAACCCGCGTCTGGCGTCCCAGTTCGGCGATCTGTACCGGCGCGTGCACGGCGTCGATGCGCATGCGATCGGCCTGGCGCTGGCGCTGGGGCAAGACCCGGCCGCGCTGCCACGCACCGAGCCCACCGCGGGCGCGGCGGCGAGCTTCGTCTATCGCACCTTCGACCTGCGCGATACCGTGCCCGCGATGCCGGGGCCGTGGCAGGTTGCCCGCCTGGCGCGCGAATTCCCGGACGCCATGCTCTTCACCTACCCCAAGTCCGGCCACTCGCTGGCGCGCGATTTCAAATGGCTCGGCAGCCACCGCTACGGCATCCTGCACCTCGGCGGGCGTGACGTGCACGACCTGCGCCGCCGCTGCGAGGCCGCGTCGGCGCTGCTCGGCTGGCCGGCGCCGTATGCCGGCGAGGCGCACCACGCCGCTGCGCACGGCGTCTTCGATCCGAGCGATGCCCTGGCGGCCCGCGCCCAGCCCCTGCGCTGACACGGCTCACCCGAAGCGGCGACGCCTCGCCGCCGCGGCGTTCGGCGCGGCGGCCCTGGGCGCGACGCCACTCGCCGGCTGCACTTTTTTCAGCGACGTCGATCACGACGGCGACGACGCGCCGCGCGAGCAGGCGCTGGCGCGCGCGCCGCGCATCGCCTGGGTGCTCAGCTCGGGCGGGCCGCGCGGCTTCACCCATGTTGGTGTGCTGCGCGCGCTGCACGAGATGGGGTTGGCGCCGGAGCTGATCGTCGGCGCCTCGGTCGGTGCGCTGGTGGGCGCGATGCGCGCGTCGGGCGTGGCCGCGCCGGCCATCGAAACGATTGCGCTCGAGTTGCAGCCGTGGTCGCTGGCACGCGTGGCCATCGGCGCCGAAGAGCGATTCAGCGGCGGCCCGGTGGCCGAGCTGGCGCGCCGCCACAGCGCGGTGCAGCGCTTGGAGCGCATGCCGATCGCCATGGCCTGCGTCGCCTGCCGCCAGCGCGACGGCCGCAGCGTCGCCTTCACCGCCGGTGACGTCGGCCTCGCCGTGCAGGCCAGCGCCGCCATCGAAGGCCAGTTCGCGCCGGTGCGCATCCGCGGCGACACGTACCTCGATGCCGACTGGCACAGCCCGCTGCCGGTGCGGTTGGCGCGCGCGCTCGGCGCGCGCACCGTCATCGCCGTCGATGCCACGGCGCACATCGAGCGCGCACCGCCAGGGGCAGAGCGCTACCGGGACGGCGATGCCAGGAAGAAGGCGCTGGTCGACATCGATGCGAAGCTCGCCGACCTCGTGCTCAAGCCCGACTTCGGCTACTGGGTCAGCCTGTCACGCGACTTCCGCGAGCGCGCCATCGCGGCGGGATACCGCGAAGCGATGGCCCAGGAGCGCGAATTGCGGGCGCTTCATCGCGGATGAACAGCGCTTCGAGCTTGCGAGTTTTCGCCGCTCGAACTCATAACGGCCGCTAAACTTCCAGCAATGTCGCAAAGAGTCTGGACCACCGCTGTGCTCGTCGCCATGTTGTTGCAGACATGGGCAGGTTTGACGTCGGGCGGCGTGGCGCAGAAGGCGCAAGAGTTCGCTCATGCGGTCGCGCATGCGCAGGCGGCGAACCATCATCATCACGACGATGGTGCCCTGCATCTCGAGCAAACCTCGGAAGAGTCGGCGCATCAGCATGCCGACGAAGGCATTCAGCTTGCGGCGCTGCTGCCGAACGCGGCCGCCGCATTGCCGGACCTGCGCCCCACCGCCGTCGGCTGGACGGCCGCCGCGGCGCTCGCCAGCGTCTTTCTCGAAGGCCCCTTGCGGCCGCCTCGCCCGACGGTTTGATCCGCCGCGGCGCGCCGCCAGCGCGCGGCCCGCAGTAGCGTCCATGACCCCTGTGTCGTGGGCGCTCGACCATCGAACGCAACGCACCTCGAACTCTCATGAACATCACTCGCTCGACCCGACTCTGGCCGGCGCTGCTGTTGGCCTGGCTGCCATTGGCTGCGCTGGCTCACGGCATTTCCGCGCAGGACCGCCAGCGCATGCTCGACGGCGGCTACCTCCAGTACGTCGGCCTCGGCGCCAGCCACATGCTCACCGGCTACGACCATCTGCTGTTCCTCTTCGGCGTGGTCTTCTTCCTGACCACGTTCAAGGACGTGGCCAAGTTCGTCACCGTGTTCACGCTCGGCCACTGCATCACGCTGATCTTCGCCACGTTCTACAAGATCACCTGGAACTACTACCTCATCGACGCCATCATCGCCATCAGCGTCATCTACAAAGGCTTCGACAACAACGGCGGTTTCCAGAAGCACCTCGGGATGGCGTCGCCGAATCTGATGTGGGCGGTGTTCATCTTCGGCCTGCTGCACGGCTTCGGCTTGTCGACACGCTTGCAGCAACTGCCCCTCGGCGACGACGCCACGGCGATGTTGCTGCGCATCCTCTCCTTCAACGTCGGCGTCGAGGTGGGGCAGATCGCGGCGCTGGCAGTGATGGTGGCGCTGCTGGCAGTGTGGCGAAGGCGCGAGTCATTCACGCGCGTCAGCTATCTCGCCAATCTCGGCCTCGTGTTCGCCGGCATCTACTTGTTGTTCATGCAACTGCACGGCTACCAGCACGACTCGGACCCGAACGGTTTCCGTTTCCCCGCGGAGGAGCATCGACACATCCACGAGGACATGAACATCGAGAACTCGACCGACAGCACCCGCAACAAGCTCTGATCTTCAACACCCAAAGGACATCACCATGAAACAACTCATCACCCTGGCCTTGTTCGTCTTTGCTTTCAGTTTCGCCCCCGCCGCATTGGCGGCCGGCGACGGCGAGTGCCACTTCCACGGCAGCAAGCCGGCGTCCGAGTCGGTCGTCATCGGCTGCGCCAGTCAGAACAAGGCGGCGCTGGTCAAGGCCGGCAAGATCGACGCGTCGTGGCAAGCCGTCAAGCACGACAAGGCCGAAGTCGTCGACGGCAAGAAGGGCAAGGAGTGGAAAGTCACGTTCAAGAACCCGGCGGCGGCCGACCAGAGCAAGGCGACGCTCTACATGTTCTACAGCGTGCCCGGCAACTTCATCGCTGCCAACTTCACCGGGCAGTAGCGTGATCACATCCACCGGCGGGTGCTGGCGGCCCGTTGCCGAAATTCAAGATCTGTTTGTGCGCCATGCGCGCTTGGCCCGAGGGCGGCGCGGCGCCCGCGCTCGTGCTGGAGTTGCAGAAATCGCTCGGTTGCCGCACCGCCCTCGGGCCGGTCGAGCCCGTGTTTCTTCGCCACCTCGTAGAACAACTGCCGCCACCGGCAAGGCGGCGGGCGGGCCGCGGGCGCAGCGCATAGGCGCCGCCGAGGAACGCAGGCTTTGGGTCGGCGCGTGTACTCACGCGCTTCGTAAACTGACTCACCGCGTCTGTTCGAGCGCAACGAACGCAGTGAGTGAAGCGAGTTACGCGGTGCGACCCAAAGGCGAGTACCACAGGGCACCCGTAGCGCAGCGAAGGGCAAGCCTCTGCGCTG
>JANNJX010000062.1:0-6872 GCA_031396005.1 Burkholderiales bacterium | reverse complement strand
GCCTACCAGCACCTGGCCCAGGGCGCGACTGAGATCGTGACCGTCGGCTACACCGTCACCGACGAGTACGGTGCCTTCAAGACCAGCACGCTGACAATCACCCTCACCGGCAACAACGACACACCGGTCGCAGTCGCCGACACCAATGCCGGCAACGAAGACACGATCGTCTCCGGCACGGTCGCCACCAACGACAGCGACGTCGATGACGGCGCGGTCTTGAATTACGCCACAACAGGCCCAGTGCCGGCCGGCTTGATCTTCAACAGCAACGGCAGCTACAGCTTCGACGCGGGCAATGCCGCCTACCAACACCTAGCCCAAGGCGCGACGGAGATCGTGACCGCCGGCTATACCGTGACCGACGAGCATGGCGCCTTTGCAACCAGCACGCTGACGATCACGCTGACCGGCACCAACGACACGCCGATCGCGGTGGCAGACACCAGCGCCGGCAACGAAGACACGACGATCGCCGGCACCGTCGCAACCAACGACAGCGATGCCGACGACGGTGCAGTCCTAAGCTACGCCACGGCCGGCCCGGTGCCCGCCGGCCTGACCTTCAACAGTAACGGCGTCTACTCCTTCGACGCCGGCAACGTCGCCTACCAACACCTGGCCCAAGGCGCGACCGAGGTCGTGACCGCCGGCTACACAGTGACAGACGAGCACGGTGCGTTTGCGACCAGCACGCTGACGATCACACTGACCGGCACCAACGACACGCCGGTCGCAGTCGCCGACACCAATGCCGGCAACGAAGACACGATCATCTCCGGCACGGTCGCCACCAACGACAGCGATGCCGACGATGGCGCCGTCCTCACGTATGCCCAGGTCGGCGCCGTGGCCGGCTTGACGATCAATGCCGACGGCAGCTACAGCTTCGATGCGGGCAACGCGGCCTACCAGCAACTGGCGCAGGGTGCGATCACCGACGTGGTGGCCAGCTACACAGTGACCGATCAGTACGGCGCTTCGAGCGCCAGCACGCTGACGATCGCGCTGACCGGCACCAACGATGCCCCGGTCCTGGCTGCGGTGGATGTCACCGGCGCCGTCACCGAAGCGCTGACGCCGCTCGGCAACCTCGGCGACAGCGGCACCATCGCCTTCAGCGATGTCGACCTCACCGACATGCACAGCGTCAGCGCGGTCACGCCGTCGGCCGGCACGCTGGGCAGCCTGACTGCCGCCGTCACCACCGGCAGCGGCCTCGGCGGCGTCGTCACCTGGAACTACAGCGTCGCCGCGTCCGCGGTGGAGTTTCTCGCCGCGGGTCAAACCAAGGTCGAGACCTTCAGCTTCAATGTGCAGGACGGCCAGGGCGGCAGCGTGCCGCGCAGCGTCAGCGTCACGATCACCGGCACCAATGACGCGCCGGACATCCAGGTGGTGACGACGGACAGCGCGGCAGCGTCTCTGGCCGAGACCAACACCACCCTGAGCGCAAGCGGAACCCTGACGGTGACCGATGCCGACACCACCGACACCGTGTCGTCCAGCGTCACCAGGGTCACGTTGGCCGGCACCACCGGCGGCCTCAGCGCGGCCCATGTGCTCGCCATGCTCACCGTGTCGCCGACGAGTGGACTTGCTGCCAATAGCGGTGACGCCCACAACCTGACCTGGACCTTCAACTCAGGCGCGCAGGCTTTCGACTTCCTTGGCGCGGGTCAGTCGCTGACGCTGAACTACACGGTCCAGAGCAGCGACAACAACGCGGCCAGCGACACGCAAGTGGTGTCGGTCACGATTACCGGCACGAACGACGCGCCGGCCGACCTTGCGCTGACCATTTCCACAGTCCTCTCGGGCACGAATCTGCCCAGCAACACCACGTTCGGTCAGTTCAGCGTGCCCACCGGCGCAGAACCGGACGCTGGCGGTGCCTACGTGTTCAGCCTTCTGTCGCTCACGGAATCGGATCTCACAGGGGCGCTGCTCACTGACAACGGCGGCGCCGACCTTGCCGTCAGCAGCGCAGGCGCCCTGAGCACCGGAAACGGCAATGCTCAACTGGACTCTGGCCGCATCTACGAGTTGAACGTGCAGGTTGCGCAAGGCGCGGCCACCTACGCTGAGTCTTTCAGCGTCATCACCGGCACCAACTCGGGTGAGACGCTGGTGACGGGGGCCCCAACCAACGGAGATGACGCAATCTATGGACTGCAAGGTAACGACACCATTCTGGCAGGGAGCGGCAACGACACGGCCTTCGGCCAGAACGGCGACGACACGATCTACGGCGGCGACGGCAACGATTTGCTCAACGGCGGCGGCGGCAACGACATCTTCGTCTTCGACACGACACCAGATGCGGTGACCAACGTCGATACGATCCAGGGCTTCAACGCCAACACCGGCGACAAGATCCATCTAGACGACGATGCATTCGCGCAGTTCTCAGTGCTTGCCAACACCACTCTTGCCGCGGGTAACTTCGTCGCGAACAGCGGCGGCATCGCGGGCGACACCGATGACTACATCCTCTATGACTCGAGCACGGGCGGCCTGACATCGGGCTGGCTGTGGTACGACGCAGATGGGAGTGGTGGTGGTGCAGCGATTCACTTCGCGACCTTGCTGCCGGGCGTGACAGGCACAGTCGATAACACCGACTTCCTCATCATCCCCTGAGCCTAGGGGTCGGGTCCGGAGGTGCGACTTCCTACCGCCCGCCCGTCAGAGGCGGGCGGTAGTCTGTGCCCACCAATTGCCGTTTCATGAAACCGCTTCTCACCCTCATCCGCCGCCCGCTGCTGCACGTCGCCGGCCTGTCCTTCTTCGTCAACCTGCTGCTGCTGGTGCCGGCGATCTTCATGCTGCAGGTCTTCGACCGCGTGCTCGCAAGCCAGAGCGGCGACACGCTGCTGATGCTGCTGCTCGGCTGTGCGATCGCGCTCGTGCTGTTGCTCATGCTCGACCATTTGCGCGCGCGCCTGCAGGGTGTGGCCGGCAACCTGGTTGCCGAATCGCTGGCGCCGCTGGTGGCGCGCATCAGCGTTGCCGAGGGCGCGCGGCGCAGCGGCGGCGCCGCGGCCGAGGGCCTGCGCGATGTGGCCTCGCTGCGCGCGCTGTTCTCGTCGCAGGGCCTGCTGGCGCTGTTCGACGCGCCGTGGATCGTCGTCTACGTCGCCGTGATCTGGCTGGCCCATCCGGCGCTCGGCATCGCCGCCGCGTGCTGCGCCGCGCTGATGCTCGGCTTGGCGGTGGTCAATGACCGGCTGACGCGGCGCGACATCGAAGCGCTGCAAAAGGCCGCCGGCGGCGCCAACCGTTATCTCGAAGCCTCGCTGGCCAACGCCGAAGTGGCGCAGGCCCTGGGCATGACCGATGCGCTGCTCGCGCGCTGGCGGCAGAAGAACGCCGAGGTGACAGCGCTGCAAGGCCCGACGGCGCGCAAGAGCGTGCTCATGGCCGCGGCCGCGCGCACGCTGCGCCAGGCGGTGCAGGTCGGCATGCTCGGCCTGGGCGCGTGGCTCGTCATCCAGGGTGAGGCCACGGCCGGCATCATGATCGCCACGACAACGCTGCTCGGCCGCGCGCTGGCCCCCGTGGAGCAGGTTGTAGGCAGCTGGCGCGTGCTCGCCGACGGCCGCGCCGCGCTGACGCGCCTGCGCGAGCTGCTGGCGCGCAGCGCGGAGCAGCCCGAGCGCATGGCCTTGCCGGCGCCGAGCGGCGCGCTGTCGGCGCAGGGCCTGGTCTTTCGCGCGCCGAACAGCGAGCGCCTGATCTTGGCCGGCGTGTCGTTGCAGCTCGATGCCGGGCAGGCGCTGGCCGTGATCGGCCCGAGTGCGGCCGGCAAGAGCACGCTGATCCGCTTGCTCACCGGCGTCTGGGCGCCGAGCGCGGGCACGGTGCGGCTCGATGCCGCCGACCTCACGTTGTGGCCGCGCGAGCAGATCGGCCCGCACATCGGCTACGTGCCGCAGGACGTGGAGCTGTTCGATGGCACGGTGGCCGAGAACATCGCACGCCTGGGCGAGGTCGATTCGGCTGCCGTCGTGCGCGCCGCGCAGCGCGCGCATGTGCATGAGCTCATCCTGTCGCTGCCCGAGGGCTACGACACGCGGGTCGATCCCGCCGGCGCCGTGCTCTCGCCCGGCCAGCGCCAGCGCATCGCGCTGGCGCGCGCGCTCTACGGCGAGCCCAAGTTGCTGCTGCTCGACGAGCCGAATTCCAACCTCGACGGCGCCGGCGAAAACGCGCTCGCCGCCACGCTGTCCGGCCTGCGCGGCGAGGTCACCGTGGTCGTGGTCACTCACCGCAACACGCTGATCCAGCATGTCGACAAGATGCTCGTGCTCGAAGGCGGCCGCAGCCAGCACTACGGTCCTGCCGCCGAAGTCATGAAGGCCATGCAGCAACGCGCCGCGCCGGCGGATGCCGCGCCGCAGGCCGGCAAGCCGCTTGCCGTGGGGGCCGCACGATGACTGCCGTGATGTCTCTGGCCGACGACGGCGGCGCGCCGCTGCGCGCGCAGCAGGCCGAAGCGCAGCGCCTGGCGCGCGCCGCCGCTGCCGTGCTCGTGCTCGGCCTGGCGCCGGTACTGGCCTGGCTGGCCCTGGCGCCGCTGTCCGACGCCGTGGTCGCCGCTGCTTTCGTCAAGGTCGATCTCGACCGCCGCCCGGTGCAGCATGCCGAAGGCGGCACGGTGCGCGAGGTGCTGGTGCGCGACGGCCAGCGCGTGCAGCTCGGCCAGCCGCTGCTGGTGCTGGGCGACGTCTCGGTCGATGCCGACATGAACCGCCTGACCTACCGCGTGGCGGCGGAGCGCGCCAGCCTGGCGCGGCTCGAAGCGGAGCAATTGCTGGCGGCGTCGATCGCCTGGCCGCAGGAGGTGCTGAACGCTGCCGCCGCCGACGCGCGCGTCGCCGAGCAGGTGGCCAAGGAGAAGGCGCTGTTTGCCGCGCGCCGCGACTCGCTCGTTGGCCAGACGGTGCTGCTGCGTGCGCAGCACGAGCGCGTGGTGCAGGAGCGCGAGGCGTTGCGCGCGCAGATCGCCCAGGCGACGGAGTCGATGCGCCACCAGAAGGACGAGTTGGAGACCCACCGCAACCTGTTGCGCGACGGCTTCATCTCCGCCACGCGCATCGCCCAGCTCGAGGCCGGCGTTGCCGACTACGGCGTCAAGCTGGAAGAGAAGCGCTCCGAGCTGGCGCGCGCCGAGCAGCGCCTGATCGACAACGACCTGCGCATCAAGTCGCTCGAAGGCGACTACCGGCAGCAGGCCAGCGACCAGCTCAAGGTGGCGAGCTCGCGCCTGTCGGAAATTCAGCAGGAGCAGCGCAAGTCGAGCGACGCCTCGCTGCGCCAGGTGATCACGGCGCCGGCGGCCGGCGAGGTCATGAACCTCAAGTTCACCTCGCCCGGCGCAGTGGTGTCGCCGCGCGAGCCGATCGCCGACATCGTGCCCACCGACCCGCGGCTGATGATCGAGGCCCGCATCCGCACCGAAGACGTGAGCCGCGTGCAGCGTGGGCAGGCCGCCGAGATCCGCTTCACTGCGTTCAGGCAGCGCACGACGCCGCTGGTGCGCGGCAGCGTGTTCTACGTCGCGCCGGATCGCCTGGTCGATCGCAACAGCGGCCAGCCGTACTACACAGCGATGATCGAAGCCGATGCGGCGTCGCTGGCGCAGGCCGGCGAGCTGAAGGTGCAAGCCGGCATGCCGGCCGAGGTTTACATCAAGGGCCAGGAGCGCACGCCGCTGCAATACCTGGCCGAGCCGGTGACGCAGGTGCTGCGCCGCGCCGGGCGCGAGCAGTAGCGGCGTCCCGGCCGAAACCGCGCCGGCGTCAGACGACGCTGATCTTGACGTCCAGGTTGCCGCGCGTCGCGTTCGAGTACGGGCAGACCTCGTGCGCGTCGGCGACGAGTTTTTCCGCGGCGGCGCGCTCCATGCCGGGCACCGAGACCTTCATCGACACGGTGACGCCGAAGGCGCCGGCCTTGCCCGTCATCGGCCCGATCGCGACCTCGGCGGTGTTGCTGACCTCGGCCGGCAGGCTGATCTTTTGCTTTGCGGCGACGGCCTTCATCGCGCCGATGAAGCAAGCCGAGTAACCCGCAGCAAAAAGCTGTTCCGGGTTGGTGCCCGGGCCGCTGTCGCCGCCGAGTTCCTTCGGCGTGGACAAATTCAGGCTGACCCGTCCATCGGATGATTTGGCGGTTCCGGCACGGCCGCCGGTGGAGGTGGCTTGGGCGGTGTACAGAGCAGTGTCGATGGCCATGAGTTTTCCTTTGCTGTGATTGGGGCACTGCAGTTTGCCAGTCGCGCAGAATCCCCTGTATGAACCCACCCCCGATGCGGCCTTTGGCCGCCACCCCCACGAGGGGGCAACGCCAGCGGCCCGGCAGAGCCGGATCCGCGGCGTTCGCTTGGCAGATCGTCTCTTTCGCAACTCCTCTCAAGCGATGACCGACGCCGAACTGGCCAGCGTCTGCTGGGTGCGTGCGGTCGAGCAGGGCGCTCGCGAGGGCGTGCCGTGGAGCGACCACGACGCGGCCTGGGCGAGCAGCGAAGCGCGTCGGGCCGTCGGCGAGGGCGGCGACCGCGCCAAGGCCGGGGCCTTCGCCGTCAAGCGCGCGCAACTGGCGCACAAGCGGCTGGCCGGGCGCGACGCCGCCTGGCGCGCGCCGCTGCAAGGCGAGCACGGGCCGCGTTTGTGGCGCTGGCTGCTGCTGCTCCTGGCCTTGGCGCTGGCGGCCTACATCGTCGGTGATGTGCTCGGCGCGTCCGGCCGCATCAACCTGCTGGCGCCGCCGGTGCTGGCACTGCTGCTGTGGAACCTCGTCGTCTACCTGTCTCTGTTGTTCGCTGCCGGCCGCGGCCCGTCGGCGTGGCTGGCGCGCGCGATCGAAGA
>JANNJX010000024.1:0-2131 GCA_031396005.1 Burkholderiales bacterium | reverse complement strand
GCCATCGGCACTGTGTTCGTGCAGGACTCGGCCGATGCAGCGCGGGCGCAGTGGCGCTCAGTTGCCGATCAACTGCGCGGCAAGTTCCCCAAGCTCGGCACCCTGATGGACGAGGCCGAGAACGACGTGCTCGCGTTCATGACCTTCCCTCGGGCGCATTGGCCGCAGATCTACAGCACCAACCCGCTGGAGCGACTGAATGCCGAGATCAAGCGGCGCACCAACGTCGTGGGCATCTTCCCCAACGACGCGTCCATCGTGCGGCTGGTCGGCGCGATGATGCTCGAGCAGAACGACGAGTGGAGTCTGAACCGGCGCTACATGCAGCTCGAGGGCCTGCAAACGCTCAGCGATACTGTTCCCACTCGGCTGTCCGCTGTGGCTCGCTGAGTACCGCGCATCTCAGCTCTCTCCGGGCTGTGGACCTACACCACGCGATGGGACACGACCGGATGTAGGGCTCATGCTGTCCAGCCACTGCGATACGTAGGCCCACAGCGCCGCGTTCTGGTGCTTGAAGAAACCGAAGTGTCCGATGCGGCCCTGGGCACCTTCAGCCGCCGCGATCTCGCGATGCTCGATGTGGGCACCGCTGAAACGACGCAACAAAGCCCGCACAGCGCCGGGTGGCGCAAAGCCTTGGTCGTCGGACATCGACAGAGCAAGCAGCGGACCGCGGTACGCCGCGTAGCCAGTCGTGTCGAGCGTGGCGTCGCCAAACAAGTACCCACGCATCAGGCTCCAGCGTCGCCACTCCTCCACAACGCCGCGCGGCAGGGCTTGGCCCACTCCAGCCCATGCCGGCAGGCAACCCCACAGTGGCAGCAGCACAGGCGCCACCAGCCACCACGCAGTCAACAAGCGAGGCCATTGCGCGAACGGGTAGTCGCGCCAATCGCAGCCGCCTGAGGCGACGAGGATCAGCGCGTCGGCGCCATTTGTCAGCGGCGCCAGTCCGGACAGATGACCCCCCGAACTGTGGCCGACGATTACCAACAACCGGGAGGGATGCGCGGCGCGCAGATGGTGCAGCACTGCTTGCTGGTCGCGTTGTCCCCAGTCGCGCATCGTGGCCGGGTCGTCGCGCGCGGGCATCGTGGCCGACTGGCCGATGCCGCGCGCATCCCACAGAAGCACGTCGAATCCCTGCTCGCCGAGGTGCTGCGCGAATGCGCTGTAGTGCTGCCGAGGCACGCCCGTCGCGGAGTGAATCACGACCGTGCCCCGTGCGGATGTGACACCGGCTGCCCGTACCCAGTTCGCTGCCAGCAGGCGCCCGTCCTCGGTTCGGATTTCGATCTTTTCCATGTCAGCCAGGCTCCACGCTGCTAGTTCAAAGCATGGTACGGTGTGGACTTCACTCCACAGTCAAGCGTATATGCAAATCAAATCACTTGAAGCACGCAGCGGCCTGCCGCGCGACACATTGCGGTTCTACGAGCGCAGCGGCCTCATCACACCGCCGCGCCGACTTACGAACGGTTATCGCGACTACGATGAGCACACGCTGGCCGAACTCAAGTTCATCGCCGCAGCGCGCGAAGTGGGCTTTACTCTGGCAGAGATGAAGACGGCAATCCCGCACCTGAAGGCACCTCCCAAGAAGTGCCGCGCTTTGCTTGAAGGCCTGCGCGGGCGAAGGCAGGCAGTCATCGAGCAGTTGGCCCTGCACCGCAAACAGTTGCGGCGCCTGGATCAGCTGATCCAGCGCTTCAGCGATGCGTAACGTTGGTGGCGCACCGGTTGTCAGCACCGCTCACTTGGTCCGATAGACCGCTCACGCATCGACCCTTCTGCCTTCGATGACGCTGGCGATCAGTACCTACAGCACTGAGCTGATTCGGAAAACGAGGAACCCGCTAACGGCGGATGCCCTGGAGCACCTCGCCCTCGCCAAAGGCACCATTGAGCACCACGTGTCCAGCGGCGAAGCCGCCGGTCGTGAGCGACTCCAACTGGCCGTCAAGACGCACGGGCCTCGCACCCGAACGGTCACTGTGCTCTCATCGCGAACATTCGCCGCGCTCACGCGAACGTCGCCGATGCGGTAGATGCCGACACTCGACGTGCATCGACAGAACGCGCACCTTGGCCAGCAACCATCGGTCGCAGGCGTCTGCTCTTCGCGCCT
>JANNJX010000797.1:0-2268 GCA_031396005.1 Burkholderiales bacterium | reverse complement strand
AAGGTGGCCGACATGTACACCGTGCTGCAGGCCGCGCGCGCGTTCTGCTACACCGTCGGCAAGAACCTCGATTCACTCGGCGCCGAGCATGTGCGGCAAGTGCGCAAGGACTGCGCGAGCGTGATCCTGTGGTGCGCCGAGAAGGCCACGTGGATGGCCGGCGAAGGCATCCAGATCTTCGGCGGCAACGGCTACATCAACGAGTATCCGCTCGGGCGGCTGTGGCGTGACGCGAAGCTCTACGAAATCGGCGCGGGCACGAGCGAGATTCGCAGGATGCTGATCGGACGCGAGTTGTTCAGCGAAACCATGTGAGGTGCACTTGAGTCGAGAACTCTCAGAACTGCTCGCGGCCAACCGCGCCTGGGCCGAAGCGACCACGCGGCGCGAGCCGGGCTTCTTCACCCGGCTGGCCAGACAGCAGACACCGCAGTACATGTGGATCGGCTGCGCCGACAGCCGCGTGCCGGCCAACGAGATCACCGGACTCGATCCGGGCGAAGTCTTCGTGCACCGCAACGTCGCCAACGTGGTGGTGCATTCGGACTTGAACGCACTGTCGACGATCCAGTTCGCGGTCGAGCACCTGAAGGTCAAGCACATCATCGTCGTCGGCCACTACGGCTGCGCCGGCGTGCGCGCCGCGATGCGCGGTATCCGCGTCGGTCTGGCCGACAACTGGCTGCGCCATGTGCAGGATGTGCGGCTGCGGCACCGCAAGCGCCTCGACCACCTGCCGACGGACGAGCAGGAAGACACGCTGTGCGAGATGAACGTCATCGAGCAGGTCGGCAACGTGGCGCTGTCCACCGTGATCCAGGACGCCTGGGCGCGCGGGCAGGAGGTCGCCATTCACGGCTGGGTGTACGGCTTGAAGGACGGCCTGCTCAAGGACTTGCAGGTGACGATGAGTGCGCCGGAGCAGGTGGTCGGCGTCTTCGGCGCGGCGCTGAAACGCTATCCGCGCGTGGCCGATCCGACGGACGCTCTGGACACCAGCTTCGACTGACGATGACGCCACTGCACATCGACACGCCACTCTTGCGCGCGCCGCCGGAGTTGTTCGGCGCCGGCCGCACGGTGTGGTTGAAGATGGATGCGCTGCAAGCCAGCGGCAGCTTCAAGATGCGCGGCGTCGGGCGGCTGGTGCAGCAGCGCGTGGCGGAAGGAGCGCGCGGCGTTGTCTGCGCGTCGGGCGGCAATGCCGGTATGGCGGCGGCGCTGGCGGCGCGGGCGTGCGAAGTGCCGGTCACGATCGTCGTGCCGCAGACGACGGCGGCGACGGTGCGCGAAGCGATTGCGGCGCGCGGCGCCGCGGTCGTCGTGCACGGCGCAGTGTGGGACGAATCGCACGACCACGCTGTGGCACTGGCGAAAGCGCAAGGCGCGGTCTATGTGCATCCGTTCGACGACCCGTTGCTGTGGGACGGGCATGCGACGCTGATCGACGAAACGGTGCGCGCCGGTGTGGCGTTCGATTGCGTGGTTGCCAGCGTTGGAGGCGGCGGCCTGCTCGCCGGCATTGTCGAAGGCCTGCGCCGCAACGCGCTTCACGGGGTGCCGGTGATCGCGGTCGAGACCGAAGGCGCGGCCAGCTTCTCGGCGGCGCTCGCTGCCGGAGAGCCGGTGACGTTGCCGGCGATCACGTCCATCGCCACCTCGCTCGGCGCTCGCCGTGTGATGCCGCGCCTGCTCGATCTGGCGCGCGAGCACGACATCGTCAGCGTCGTTGTCAGCGACGAGCAGGCGGTGCGCGCCTGCACCCGCTTCGCCGACACGACGCGCGTGCTCGTCGAGCCGGCGTGCGGCGCGTCGATCGCAGCGCTCGACGTTCACCCCGCGATCTTCGAGCGCTTCAAAGCGCCGCTGATCGAAGTCTGCGGCGGCATGGGCGTGTCGCTGTCGCGCCTGTCGCAGTGGAGAGCGAACCTTGGCCTCGTCTGAGCCGTTGCCGCCGATCGGCAACGGTCAAACGATGGCCTGCTGGCTGCGGGCGCAATGCAGACCATGAGCCAGCGCGCGCCGATGTTCCCTCGCCTCACCGACCCGCGCGCCGTCGAGATCGCGCAGGCCATGCTCGAAGGCTTCAACCGCCACTACCGCCTGTTCCGCGAAACCAGCCGCGCCGCGCAGTCGCGCTTCGAGGCCAGCGACTGGCATGGCCAACAGCGTGCTCAAGCGCTGCGCATCGAGTTCTACGACAAGCGCGTGACCGAAGCGGCCGAGACGCTGACGACGGAGTTCGACGCGCCGAACCTGCCGGCCGAC
>JANNJX010000493.1:0-18729 GCA_031396005.1 Burkholderiales bacterium | reverse complement strand
CTTTTTTCTCCGGCGTGGCGCCGGGGAGCTTGACGCTCGCGGCACGACCAGCGATTCGATGCGCAGGCTGTCCAGCAGCAGCAGCAGCGCGTGGCCGTGGTGCAGCAGCGTGATCGCGATGGGCGGCAGCCATCGCAGCGCCGCTGCCGTCATCAGCGCTGCATTCGCTGCTACCGCCGTGCCCTGCTGCCAGCGCAGGTGGCGGTGCACACGCTGGGCAATGCGCCGTGCAGCCACCAGGCTTTGCAGCGGGTCACCGAGCAGGATGCCGTGCGAGCCGGCATCGCCGTCCATCGGGCTCAGGCTCAGGCTGCCTGCCGGCACCAGGTCGCGGAGCACGGTATGCACCAGCACCAGCGGCTTGCCGTCCTGCGCCGCATCAGCCAGCCACTCGGCGCGACCGGCGGCGTCGTCGGCCACCGATTCAATTTGTCGCACGCGGGCCAGATACGAATTCGAGGCCGGTGGCCTTTCGCGCCCGGCCGCCTCCATCGCTGCGTCCCCATCTGCGGCCTCGGAGAACAGCGCAATGCGCTCGAAACCCAGCGTCGCCAGTTCGCGCAGCTGGCTCGCCAGCTCCGGCCGCAACGCACTGGCAAGCACGACCCACGCCACCACACGCCCGGTGGCCACCACGGCGACTTCGCGCCGCAGCCGCGCTGGCGCTGCGGCGCGTGTGCGGCCTTCAATACCGGCCGTGGTTTGCAGCGCCCAGACCTGCCGCAGGCGCTGCCGGCTCGCCAGATGCACCTCGTGCTCACCGACGCGCAGCACGGCGCCATGGCGCACCCACTGCCGCACCACGCTGTCCGGCAAGCTCGCCGAGTCGAGCGCTTGCACCGGCGTGCCGGCCAGCGCCGCAATCCAGCCGCGCACCCGATGGGCGTCGCCACCGGGCTCGGTGTGCACGGCCTCGATCACCCAGCGCCCAATGGCCACGACACCGGTGTCTTGCAGCACCAGCGTGCGCGCGGTCGCAAGCCGCTCGATGGCCTCCAATCCGGCCGTGATCAAGCCATGCCGCGCCAGCGCATAGAGAGCTGCTTCGCGACCGAGCGGCAACGCCAAGTCCAGACCTTGTTGCGGATTCGCCTGCAGCATTGCCGCCGCCCGCGCCGAGTCGCCCGTCAGCCCGAACACCAGCGTGGCGGCGGTCAGCGGCAGGCTGAGCAGTCGGCCCAGGTCCGGTGCCAGGCGACCGGTCGGGTCACGAGAGCGCATGGCGTGCTGCACGTGCAAGCGCAGCCGCTCCAGGCGCGACGCGGCGGCATCGGCCTCAGCGCGCAACTCCAGCGTGCCATCGTGCAGGCGCTCACCCGCAGCCAAGTGCCCGCCAAGCCGGACCTGCCGCGACTCGCCGCCACTTGCAGCCGGATTTGCCGCCGGCGCCAGCGTGGCCGAGCCATCGACCACGCAGCCGTCCACCGGCACCACATCGCCCGGGAACAGGCGCACATGGTCACCGGCGCGAAGCGCGCGCAGCGGCGACGATGCCCAGCCAGACGAGCCGTCTTCAGACCCGCGCAGCGCGGTGTAGGTGGCGGCCGCCGTGGGCAGCAGGTGGCCGAGCAAGTCGTCTGCCTGGCGTACCAGGCGCGCCGACAGGCTTTCGGACAGCACGCGCAACAGCACCGAGGTGGAGACAACCAGCGGCTGCCCGTTGACCGCCAGCGCGGTCAGCGACGCCGCGTCCAGCAGCACGGCCGGCGCGCCGCTGCGCAGCCGCGCCGGCTGCGACAGCACGCGCGTGGCGACCACGGCCAGGGCCGCGCCGCGGCGCCAGGTCTGCGGCAGCACGGGCAAGGTGGCGGCCAGCAGCGCCGGCATCCAGGCCGACACCCCGGCAACGGCAGCAGGCTCGGGCGCGCGCCGCCGCTGCGGCTCGTTCGCGGCGCCACCGTGCATCTGGTGCAGCACGGCGGCCCGGGTCTCGGGGCGACCATCGTGCTCAACCACCACGCACTGGAGTGCGGCGTTGACGCGTACCGAAGCCACGCCGGGCAGCTGCGCGATGCCAGCGTGCAGTTTGGTGGCGTCGGCGTCAGGCGCCAGCCCCAACCGCAAGCGCCGCGCGGTCTCGTGCAGGATCTTGGCCGTTGCCGATGTCATGCCGCGCGTTCTTTCAGCAGTTCGCGCACCAGCAACGGCAGCGCGGCAGTGGTGACCACCACCAGCGCGTCCAGCGGCCCGAGCGGCGCCGTGCGCAGCAGGCGGCGGCCCAACGGCAACAGCACCGTGCCGGCCTGCGCTGCGAGCGACCAGCCCACGGCGCGGTTGAGCATCGGGTTCGGCTGCAGGCCACCCGCCCGCAGCGGCTTTGAGGAGCGCATCGCCAGCGCGTACAGCAGCTGCGACGTGGTCAGCGACATGAAGGCCAGCGTGCGAGCCTGAGGGCCGGCACCGTAACGCGCAAGGCCGTAGCCGAAACTGGCCAGCGAGGCCAAGGTCATGGTGGCGGCGTCGGTGGCCACGGCGCCCCATTCGCTGCGGTTGAGCAGCCCGCCGCGCAGCGACACCGGCGGGCCGTCCAGCACACCTGGCTCGGCCGGCTCCAGGCCCAGCGCGATGGCCGGCCAGATGTCGGTGGCGATGTTGGTCCACAACAGCGCCAGCGGGTCGAACGGCTCGGGCAGGCCGGCGGCCACCGCGAGCGTGGTGGCCGCAAGCTCACAGAGGTTAGTGGCAACGAGGTAGCGCACCGACTTCTTGATGTTGAGGAACGCCGTGCGTCCTTGTTCGATGGCCACGAGCATCGCCGCCGGATGGTCGTCGCGCAGCACCAGGTCGGACATCGCCTGTGCGAAGTCGGTCCCGGTGATGCCCATCGCCACGCCGACGTCGGCGATCTTCAACGCCGGCCCGTCGTTGATGCCGTCGCCGGTCATCGCCACCACATGGCCGCGCTGCTGCAGCGCGCGCACGATCTCGAGCTTCATCGCCGGGCTGGTGCGGGCAAAGCCGCTGGCGTGTTCGGCCACCTCGCCGAGCTTGTTGGCAGACTCGGGCGACTCGGACAGATGCGCCGCATCCACCATCGGTTGCCCTGCGTCCATGCCGATGCGACGGGCCACCGCCTGCGCAGTGCCGAGCTGGTCGCCGGTGATCATCAGCGGCCGAATGCCCGCGGCCTTGAAGCGCTGCATCATCTGCGGCAGGTCGGGCCGCAACGGATCGGCCAGCCCCACCAGCCCCAGCCACGACAGGCCGGCCGTTTCGCCGAAGGTCTGGCCGGGCTGTTGGCGGAATGCCAGCGCCAGCACACGGTCGCCGCGCACGGCCATCGCCTCGTTGAGTGCGAGCAGCGCCCGGCGCTGCGCCGGCTTGAGCGGCACCGCGCGCAGGCCGTCGAACCAGGTGTCGCAACGTGAGAGCACCTCGTCGGGCCGCCCCTTCACGGCCACCAGCAGCCCGCGCTCTGGCGAGGTGTGCAGCGTGACCATGTACGGGTGGTGTTCGGAGCGGTGGCGGACCTCCAGCGTCGGCAGGCTCAGGCGCATCGCATCAACATCGGCGCCGCGGGCGGCGGCAAACTCCAGCAGCGCAATCTCGGTGGACGAGCCTTGCCAGGCGGCGGCTGAGCCCTTGGCTGCATTCCCGTTGGCAGCGCCTTCAGCGTGTTCGACGCTGTTGCACAGCACCGCCACCCGCAACCAGGCCTCAGGCGGTGTGGGTGGCGGGCGGTCGTCTTCGAGCACCACCAGCTCGAGCCCGACCGTCAGCGAAGCCACGCTCATGCGGTTTTGCGTCAGCGTACCGGTCTTGTCGAAACACACGGTGTCGACCGCGCCCAGGTTCTCGATCGCATCGAGCCGGCGCGCATAGATCTGCCGCTGCGCGAGCGTGCGAATGCCGGATGCCAGCAGGCTCGTGGCCACCGTCGGCAAGCCCTCCGGAATGGCCGCCACGGCCAGCGACACGGCCGTGCGCAACAGCGGCAGCAGCGGCCGGCCGCGCAGCGCGCCGAGTGCGAACACGCCCACGCACAGCGTGGCTGCGCCAATGGCCAGACGCTGCCCCAAGGTGTCCAGCTCCTGCTGCAACTGCGTGCGCGGCGCCTCGGCCGACTGCGCCAGTTGCCGGATGCGGCCGAGCGCCGCGCGTTCGGCCGTCGCCACCACCACCGCACGGCCGGCACCGCCCGACACCACCGTGCCCAGGAAGACCATGTTGCGTCGCTCGCCGAGGGGCGTGGCCTCGGGCAGCGAGTCCACCGGCTCCTTGCGCACCGGCAGGCTCTCGCCCGTCAACGCCGCTTCGTTGGTGGCCAGGCGGTGTGCTTGCACCACGCGGGCGTCCGCTGCCACCGGCTCGCCCGGCTTGAGCACCAGCACGTCACCGGCCACCACCTCGCGGGCGTCGATCGTGACTTCAACGCCGTCGCGAATCACGGTGGTCTGTCGCGGCGCCATCTTGCGCAGGCTGGAGACGGTTTCTTCGGCGCGCCGCTCGGTGACGAATCCCAGCGTGGCATTGGCTGCGAGCACGGCGCCGATGGCGCCGGCGTCGGCGAAAGCGCGTGTGGCCAGCGCCAGCGCGGCCGAGCCGCCGAGCAGCGCCACCGGCACCGACTTGACCTGGTCGAGCAGGATTTCCGAGGCGCTGCGGCCGGTGATGTCGCGGATCTCGTTGGCGCCGTCGCGGGCCAAGCGGGCTCGGGCGTCGGCGGCGCTCAAGCCGCGCTCGATATCAAGGGGTCGCCCGCCACCCAGATCGGCGAGCAGGCCGTCGATGGACTTGCTGTGCGTTATCTCGTTTTCAACGCCAGCGACTGTGGCCGACTTTGCCGGCGGTGTGACCGACGGGCGTGCAGACGGTCTGCCTGGAATCGCCGGGGTTGAACGGGGCGACGGCGGCGGCGGGTCGCCGCTTTGCGTCAAGGCATGTGCCGCCGCATGTGCCACCGACTGCGCCGTCAGCCAATCGACCCAATACGCCTCGTGCCGCTCAGCCGTCAGCGGAACTCGAACCGAGCCCGTGTTCAACCCGATTTGGAGTTCGTCGGTGCCCCCTTTTTGCAGCCGCTCGGCGAGCGCTGCGTTGTGCAGCAACCCGCGCACGCGCACCCGCGCCCAGCGCTGGCTGCGCGAGGCAATGACGGCATGAGTTTGCGTGACGGGCATTCGCCGGTTGAGCGTAGGCCGCGCGAGTGACGCGCACAAGACGAACCGCCACCATTCGCCTCGCCGGAATCTCTGTGTTTGCCACCGCACAGACCGTCGCAGTGAAATGCCGCAGGGTTTGATGTTCTGAGCTGTTCAGGCACCCACGCAAAGGCTGGAGAGAACATGACCATCACAGGCAGTTGCCATTGCGGGAAGTCTGCGTTTCGCATAGCGGCCGACATGCCGGCGACGCTGACCCGGTGCACGTGTTCCTTCTGCTCCAAACGCGGCGCGCTCTGGGCGTACTACCCGCCTGGTCAGTTTGAACTGACAAGCCCGGCAATGGGCGATGCGACGTACCGCTGGAACACCAAGCTCGTCGCACACCACTTCTGCCCAGTGTGTGGGTGTGGCACGTTCACCGACAGTCCGGCCTTCGAGCCCGACGGAAGCTGGGACAAGAGCACTCGCCGCATCGGCGTCAATGCGCGCCTGTTCGACGACTTTGATGCGGCCCAGGCGCCTGTTGTCGTGATCGACGGCAAGAACCTTTGGTAATTGGTGGTCCGCTGCAAACCCATGCCGGAAGATCCGATCGATCCCATCGATGCGGTGAGTCATCCCAACCCCTACCCGTACTACGCAGCGCTGCGTGCGGAGTCGGGGGTGCACTGGTTTGCAGAGCGCAAGGTGTGGGCGCTGGTCAGTGAGCCTCTTGTCACTGCCGCATTCGACATGGCGCATGCCAGGGTCAGGCCGCCCAGCGAACCAGTTCCTGCTTTCCTGCAGACGACGCAGGCCGGCGCCGTGTTCGGCCGGCTGGCCCGGATGAGCGACGGCCCGCCACATGCGACGCAGCGGGAACGCACCATGCTCCTGATGCGCAGACTCAACCGTGAGCTTGTCGCTGCCGGCGCGGCGCGGATGATCGACACGGTCGCAAGACCGTGGCGAGAGCGTCTTGACGGCGAATCTTTGAATGTCCTGATTCGCGCTTTGCCGGTCATGTCGATGCTCGCAGCGCTCGGCTTCGCGCCCCACTCTTTCGAATCGGTCCTGGCGTTCATCGACACCTGGGTGGCAGGACTCTCACCGCTGGCCACGGATGCGCAACGCGGCGCTGCCGTCGACGCAATGGAGGGCCTGTTGCCCTTGCTCGCCGCGAACGGTGTCCACGGCCTGGACGATTCGGCCGCGCATGTGGCCGTGTTGATGCAACCGCACGAGGCCACTGCGGGCCTGATCGGCGCCGGTCTGCTCAGACTGGCCGCGGACCCGGGGCTGCGCAGCGCCGCCCTCGCCGGGACCCTGCGCTGGGATCAGTTTGGGCAAGAGGTGCTGCGCCACGATCCGCCGATTCAGAACACGCGCAGGGTCATGGCGGCCGACGTCATGTTCGAAGACAGGCCTGTTCGCGCTGGAGAGACTGTCTTGCTGGTATTGGCTTCGGCGGCGCGCGATGCGCCATTGCGAGACGCCCCAGACGAGTTTCGATTGACCCGTTCATGGCGCTCGACGCTGCCGCTCGGAGCTGGAGCCCATGCCTGCCCGGGCGGACCAGCCGCGTTGGCCGTCGCCGAGTGTGCCTGGCGACACATCGCCGAGCGTGCCGGCTCCGACGGGCTGGAAGCATTGGCTCGCGGTGTGACCTGGCGTCCATCGGTCAACGCCCGCATTCCGATGTTCGCTTGAGGAGGCCACCTCATGATTGATCGCCGTGCCCACGCAGCTGAAAAGCGCCGGGCTTTCCGCCTTCTGCATGAAGCCGGGTGCTTTGTGATTCCAAACCCCTGGGACATCGGCGGTGTTCGCTTCCTGCAGAGCCTGGGCTTCGAGGCGTTGGCCACGACAAGCTCCGGCCACTCCTGGTCGCAAGGCTGCCCGGATGGCGCGTTGTCGCTCGGCAGCGTTCTAACGCACCTGCTGGAAATCGTCGAGGCCAGCGCGTCCGCGCAGGCTGCCAGGCTGCTTGCCGAGCAGGGTCGATTCGATGGATTTGCGAACGCGCTGCCCGGTCAAGACCTCGATGCGTTCTTCCGCGATGACTCGCGCCGGCGCGAAGGCGAGCCGCATGCTGATCGCCCTACACAAGCAAGCGCGCACGACCTTGGCGGGGTGCGCTGAGATTGCCGCCCGCCCGCAGCCCCCAGCCGGCGCGAACGCCATGAGCATTGCACCTGCCCGAGAGCCGGAGACCGCCGCCGACCACGTGGCGGCGCATTCCGTGCTCGTGCAGCACGGCGACACCGCCGCAGCGGCTCGGCAACGCATCCGCGACCAGGCGCGCACGGATTGGGAACTGCTCTGCGTGATCGGGGACGACGCCCGCCTGCTGGGAACGCTGACAGCGGCCGAGTTGCTGGCCCTGCCGGATGACGCGGTCCTGGGCAGCGTGGCCCACACCGGGCACCCGCGCGTTCTGCCCAGCACCGACCAGGAAAAGATGGCCTCGATGGCGCTGCACGAGGGCGTGGCCGCCATGCCGGTGGTCGACGCCGCGGGCCACCTCGTCGGCATCGTCGGATCGACCACGTTGATGGACATCCTGCGCCGCGAGCACGTGGAAGACCTGCACCGCTTGGCCGGCATCACGCGCGAGTCGGCCGACTCGCGCAACGCGCTCGAAGAAGCGCCGCTGCGCCGCGCCCGCCACCGCCTGCCGTGGCTGGTGGTCGGCCTGGGGGGCAGCATGGTCGCCACCTTCATCGTGGCGCGTTTCGAAACGACGCTGGCCGCCAAGCCGGAGATTGCTTTCTTCGTGCCCGGGCTGGTGTACCTGGCCGACGCGATCGGCACGCAGAGCGAGGCCGTGGCGGTGCGCGGCCTGTCGCTCAGCCACGTCGGCATCGGCCGCTTGATCGGCAGCGAACTGCGCACCGGCATCCTGATCGGCGTGGTGTTGGCGCTGCTGGCGTTCCCGATGATCTGGCTGGTGTTCGGCGAGTTGCGGCTCGCCGCCGCGGTGACCTTGGCGCTGGCCGGCGCCAGCGTCGTGGCGTCGGTGCTCGGGCTGGTGCTGCCGTGGCTGCTGGCGCGCACCGGGTCCGACCCGGCCTACGGCAGCGGGCCGCTGGCGACGATCGTTCAGGACGTGCTGAGCCTGTTGATCTACTTCGGCTGCGTCTCGGTCATCGTGCTGTGATGCGGGCCGCGAGGATGCTGCAGCTGGGTGCGACAGCGCACAGACCGCTACCTGGCGCGGGAAGACAGTCGAACCCGATATGAACCAGGGGTCAGGCAACTGCTCCGCGCGCGTTAGACACTTGAAAGGAAGATCAATGAGCGAGTCGCCCAATACGCCGTCTGATGAAGAGCAAATCCGCACCCTCCTCGAACGGTGGGCGACCACCACGCGCCGCGGCGAATTGAACGAGGTCTTGGCAAATCATTCTTCTGTCTCAGCAAGAAAGCGGGGCGCTGGAACGTCGACCACCAACACATTTCCAAGCCATTCACGCCTTCCGCAGGGTGATCTGCGAAGGCATCGCAGATGCTCGCCCACCTGTACCCCAAGGACCGCTATGAAACACCCGAAGAACCCCGCCGCGCCGCAGGAGCAAGCCAAACCCCTGAACGCGCGGCAATTCCCGACGCGCGCGCAAACGGACGCCACTGCGACCCGAGAACAGGTGCGTGACACGGCACCGCCCGTGCACGCGCCGCGCGAGTCCAAGCGTCCCCAGGAACGAAGCAGCAAAGGCCGCACTGGCGGCTGAACAGCGGCGTGGCCCCTACGCTGTCGCGCTGGCTTTCAACGATGTCCGTCCAGTGGACCACTCGCTGTCGATGACGGTGGCAGCGGCGGCGTGTCGATCTTGTTCGTGCACTCCTTCGCCGGCAGCGGGGCGCATTGGCAGCCGCAGTTGCGCCACTTGCGCGCGACACGGCGCGCGCTGCTCGTTGCCGCCTGTCTAGCTCCCGCCTGCTCGAAGTCCAAAGTAGCGACAACTGCAATGAACTATCCCCTGACAAACCGCGTTGATGTCGTCGAGAAGCATTTCGGACAGATGGTTGCCGACCCCTATCGCTGGCTGGAAAACGACGTTCGCAGCGACAAGGACGTTGCCGCTTGGGTCGAATCGCAAAACAAGATCACCAATGCCTATGTCAATGCGCTGCCGGGCCGGGTTGTGTTCAAGCAACGGCTGACGCGGTTGTTCAGCTATGAGCGGTTCACCATTCCGGTCAGAAAGGGCAACCGCTATTTCTACTTCCGCAATTCCGGAGTTGATAACCAGCGAATCCTGTACGCGCGTGACAGCGTGGATGGCCCTGGGCGCGTGCTGATCGACCCGAACAGCTGGGCAAGAGATGGCGCCACCGCGCTTGCCGAATGTTCTGTATCCAACGACGGCAACCGCGTAGCGTATGCGGTGCAAGATGGCGGCACGGACTGGCGCACGATTCGGGTGCTGGACGTCGACACGGGCAAGGTGTTGGGCGACGAGGTGAAGTGGGCGCGGTTTACCAGCATTGAATGGGCAAAGGACAGCGCCGGCTTTTTCTACACACGGTTTCCTGAACCCAAGCAAGGCGCAGCGACCCAGGAGAACGTGGGAAACCATGCCGTCTACTTTCACGCGCTAGGCACACCCCAGGCGCAGGATCGGCTGGTCTACGCAACCCCGGACCGGCCCACCATGCTGCATTTCCCCGGCATCACCAAAGACGGTCGATACATCGCGATCGGTTCTACGGCAGGTTCAACCATCGCCATTTCACTGGCCGTGGTGGATCTCGAGAGCGCTGACTGGCAACCACGCAAGTTGTTCGATGATTCGAGCAACTGGACGGTCATTGGCAATGTCGGGACGAAGTTTTTCGTTATCACCACCAAGGACGCACCCCGCTTCAAGCTTGTGACGATGGACATCGCCGCGGCCAAACCCGTTGTCACCGATGTGGTGCCGGAACAGGACGCGGTGATGACGGGTGCATCGCTCGTCGGCGGGCGGTTGCTGCTTTCCTACATGGTCGACGTGAAAACGCAGGTCAGGCGCTACACCCTTGATGGCAAGGCTGATGGCGAGGTGAAGCTGCCCGGCATCGGGACCGCGATCGGGTTCGAGGGCGGCCCGGACGATCAGGAAACCTTCTTCGGCTTCACCAGCTTCAACTTTCCGGGCACCATCTTTCAATACGATGTCGCGAGCAACACGTCGCGCATCTGGAGCGAGGCGAAGGTGGCCATCGATCTCGACCGCATCGCGGTCGAACAGCGCTTCTTCACGTCAAAGGACGGCACCCGTGTCCCGATGTTCATCGTCCGGCGCAAAGACGTCACCGGCCCGGCACCGACCCTGCTCAATGCCTACGGCGGCTATGGCCTGATCGATCTTCCCGCCTTCGCGCCTGAAAAGCTGGCGTGGGTCGAACAAGGCGGTGTGTTCGCGGTCGCGTATGTTCGTGGCGGTGGTGAATACGGCAGGGCATGGCACGAAGCGGGCCGCCGTGAAAACAAGCAAAACGTTTTCGACGACTTCATCGCTGCTGGCGAGTACCTGAAAGCGCAGGGCATTGCATCGTCAGGCGGCCTGGCCATTCAGGGTGCATCGAATGGTGGCCTTTTGATTGGCGCAGCGGTCAATCAACGGCCAGATTTGTTCACCGCCGCGCTGGCGCAGGTCGGGGTGATGGACATGCTGCGCTTCGACAAGTTCACGGGCGGCAGACTGTGGGTTGACGAGTACGGCGACTCTGCACGCGAAGCGGATTTCCGTACGCTCATGAAGTATTCGCCGTACACAACATCCAGCCCGGCAAGGCCTACTCCGCCATCCTCGCCACCACAGCCGACACGGACGACCGAGTGGTGCCGGGCCACACATTCAAATACGTCGCCGCGCTTCAGGCGGCAAACATCGGAGCCAAGCCGCGCCTGGCGCGCATCGAAACGCGTGCTGGCCACGGCGCGGGCAAACCCACTGACAAGGTCATTGAGGAGACGGCGGACATGTGGGCCTTTGCTGCGCACTGGGCTGGGCTGGATGTGAAGGCGCTGAAGTGATCGCCGCCATGACCAAGAGCGCGAAGCCTGCTCATGCTGGCCAAGGGTTTCCCAAGCGCAGCTCAGGGGGCATCGGCTCCCATTGGCGGGAGAACAGTGCTTGCGCGCCAGAACCACGTCCGGCCTGCCGGAGCCCTCTGATGCTTGCGGCGGTGATCCTGGCGCTGGGTGCCTGCAGCCACGTCACACCCAAACAGCCGTCAGCGCCGGGAGGAGCGGTCGCTGTGCCGCTGGCGCGCTTTTATGACCAGAAGCTGACCTTCGGCTCGTGCAAGGGCTACGCCACCACGGATGCCGACGCCAAGACCTTTGCCAACGACACCTTTGAATGCGCTCGGCTTGAGGTGCCGCTCGGCTACGAGAACTCCGGCGGGCGAACCGCGCAGATTGCCCTGCTCCGCGTACCGGCGAAGGGCGAGCCGAGCAAACGAATCGGCTCGCTGCTGCTCAACCCAGGCGGCCTCAGCTTCTCGGGGATGAGCCACGCCCCCTGGTGACGACTGTGTTGGGTGAGCACCCGATCACGCAGCAGTTCGACCTCATCGGCTTCGACCCGCGCGGGGTTGCGGCCTCCAAACCGGCCCTGGACTGCTTCACCAATGCCCAACGAGAGGCCGACATGTTGGTCAACACGCTCAACTCCGGGGGCAGGGACCCTACCGAGGACGAAACCCGCCAGTTGTACAAACAGTGCGCCGAGCGTTCCGGCGGAGAGGACGTGCTGGCCCACGTCGGCACCCGCGATGTCGCCCGCGACATGGACGTACCCCGCGGTCCGGCTGGCATGCAAACGATGCTCGGCAGAGCGGTCTCCCATCTGGTCGACGTGAAGACGGATGTCTGGCGCCACACGCTCCACGCAAACGGACGGTCTACGGCGGCTTCGATGCGCTGCTGGACACGTGATGTTGATCAACACAGTACTTTTCAAGGAGGCTCACCATGGCAAAAAGAATTGCAGTTTTCCCCGCTGGCAGGCAAGAACTCTACGAACGCAACAAGTACTCGGCGGCCGTGAAGTCTGGCGGTTTCCTTTTTGTTTCTGGTCAGGTCGGCAGCCTGGACGACGGAAGCCCGGAGCCCGATCCGGAAAAGCAACTGCGCCTGGCCTTCACTCACTTGAACAGCGTGCTGGGCGCCGCGGCTTGCTCGTTTGACGATGTCGTCGACTTCACGATTTTCGTGGTCGATCCAGAAAAGCTGATGCCGATTGTCTTCAAGGTGAAGGACGATTTTTGGGGAGACCCTCCTTATCCAACTCTCACGGGGATAGGCGTCACTTGGTTGTACGGCTTTCAGTTTGAACTCAAGGTCACGGCCAAGTTGCCTGAAGCGTGACTGGCGTGAGGTGGAGGTGACCCGCGGCAAGATCGAATCTTCATGTCCCTTGGCCATGTGCAACGGCGTCGGGCGCGGAAATCGGGCGCGGCCGATCAGCGTTGGATTCGACCTCCTCAGCACTGGCGCGGATGCAGGCAAGAAAGCTTCCGCGTGACCTGCCTTGACACTTCGTCTGCGCTGCCCAGGAGGCCCGCATGAGCATTCGCCATCTCGATCGGCTGCTGGAGCCGAAATCGGTCGCCGTCTTCGGCGCATCGAATCGCCCGAGCAGCGTGGGTGCCACCGTGTGGCGCAACCTGCGCGCCGGCCACTTCGCGGGGCCGGTGCATGCCGTGAACCCCAGACACACCGAGCTCGACGGTGTCGCGGTGTTTGCCCGTGCCGCCGACCTGCCGCAGCCGCCCGACCTGGCGGTGCTGTGCACGCCGCCCGACACGGTGGCCGGGTTGATCGACGAGCTCGCCCGGCTCGGCACACGCGCCGCCATCGTGATGACGGCCGGCCTGAGCACCGCGCTGAAGCAGGCCATGCTGGCAGCAGCGCGCCCGCATCTCCTGCGTGTTCTGGGGCCCAACTGCCTGGGGCTGCTGAGCCCGCACCTCGGCTTGAACGCCAGCTTCGCGCACACCGATGCGCTGGCCGGCGAGCTGGCATTCGTGTCGCAATCCGGCGCGCTGGTCACCGCGGTGCTCGACTGGGCCAAGTCGCGGCGCATCGGCTTCTCGCACATGGTCTCGCTCGGCGAGCGCGCCGATGTGGACTTCGGCGACCTGCTGGACTACCTGGCCAGCGATGCGCGCACGCGCTCGATCCTGCTCTACATCGAATCGATCGAAGCGCCGGCCAAGTTCATGTCGGCCGCACGCGCCGCAGCGCGCAACAAGCCGGTCATCGTCGTCAAGGCCGGCCGCGCCGGCAACGGCCTGAAGGCTGCCGCCTCGCACACTGGCGCGCTGGCCGGCTCCGACATCGTGTTCGACGCTGCCATCCGCCGGGCCGGCATGCTGCGCGTGGACACCTTGCAGGATCTGTTCATGGCGGCCGAGACGCTGGCGCGCTTTGCCGGCAATCGCGACGAGGTGCTGACGCTGATGACCAACGGCGGCGGTGCCGGTGTGATGGCGGCCGACGCGGCGGCGGTGGCCGGCGTGCGGCTGCACGAACTGGGCGAGCGCCTGCGCGGCCAGCTCGACGCGCTGCTGCCGCCGACCTGGTCGCACGGCACCCCGATCGACATCATCGGCGACGCGCCGGTCGGACGCTACACCGACACCTTGGAGGCGCTGCTGGCCGAGCGCGAGAGCGGCGCGGTGCTCTTCATGCACGCGCCGACCGCCATCGTGCGCAGCGACGACATCGCCCGCGCTTGTGCGCCACTCGTGCGCCAGGCTCCCGGCCGCGTGATGGCCTGCTGGCTCGGCGGTGCTGCGGTGGTGGATGCCAGGCACACCTTCGAGGAAGCTGGCGCCGCCGACTACGACACCCCCGAGGAGGCCGTGCGTGCGTTCGCCATGCTGGGCACGTACCGCCGCAACCAGGCCTTGTTGCTGGAAGCGCCCACGGCCAGCGAGAACGGGCCGCCGGACATTGCCGCAGCCCGCGCGCCCATCGAGGCGGCGCTCGCTTCAGGACGCGACATGCTCGACGAGCTTGAAGCAAAGGCGCTGCTGAAGGCCTATGGCATTGCGGTGGTGCGGACCGTGGCCGCTGCGCCCAGCGCCGATGCAGCTGTTGCTGCAGGCAACGAGATCGGCTATCCGGTGGCGCTGAAGATCCTGTCGCCCGACATCAGCCACAAGTCCGACGTGGGCGGCGTGCGCTTGAACCTGCGTGACGATGGCGAACTGCGGCAGGCGGCCGACGAGATGCTGGCGCGCGTCCACGAAACGCTGCCGCAGGCGCGCATCACCGGCTTCACCGTGCAGGCGATGGCCAAGCGGCCGATGGCCCAGGAGTTGATCGTCGGCGCCAGCATCGATGCGCTGTTCGGCCCGGTGCTGCTGTTCGGCCAGGGGGGCACCGCCGTCGAAGTGCTGGCCGATCGGGCGATCGCGCTGCCGCCGCTCAACCGCGTGCTGGCGCGTGAACTGGTGTCGCGCACACGCGTGGCCAAACTGCTGGCCGGCTACCGCGACCACCCGCCGGTGAACATGGACGCGCTCTGCGACGTGCTCGTCGCGCTGTCGCAGATGCTGGCCGATCTGCCCGAGCTGGCTGAACTCGACATCAATCCCTTGTGGGCCGACCACGACGGTGTCATCGCGCTCGATGCGCGTCTGCGGGTCAGTCGACAGCCATCGGCCGGCGCCGCGCGCTTCGCGATCACGCCGTACCCCGCAGAACTGGTGGAGTCGGTGGCCTGGCAGGGCGAAACCATCGTCTTGCGGCCGATCCGGCCCGAAGACGAGCCGCAGCACCGCAGCTTCGTCGAAGCTTTGTCGCCTGAAGACCTGCGGCTGCGATTCTTCAGCGTGCGCCGGGAGCTGCCGCGCAGCGAACTCGCTCGCCTGACACAGATCGACTACGCGCGCGAAATGGCCTTTATCGCGGTGCGCATGCTGTCCGACGGCACGCCGCAGACCCTGGGTGTGGTGCGCGCGGTGATCGATCCGGACAACGTCGATGCGGAGTTCGCGATCATCGTGCGCTCGGACCTGAAGAGCCATGGGCTTGGCCATTTGCTGTTGCAGAAGATGATTCGCTTCCTCTCGCGCCGGGGTACGCAGCGAATGATCGGGTTGGTCCTGCGTGAGAACAAGGCGATGCACGATCTGGTTCGATCGAACGGCTTCAAGGTGGATACCGGGGCAACGGACTCCGACGCGCTGCACTTCGTGCTGGTCCTGCCCGGGAAGTCATCGGCATGACCCCATGATCGCGCTGCTGCAAGCCCATCGCGACGGCCTGTATGCCAGGCCGCACTGGCTGCAGAACATCGTGGCCGGCATCATCGTCGGCGTCGTGGCGCTGCCGTTGGCGATGGCGTTCGCCATCGCGTCCGGGGCGCGGCCGGAACAGGGCCTGTACACGGCCATCATCGGCGGCGTCCTGGTCACCGTGCTCGGTGGCAGCCGCGTCCAGATCGCCGGCCCGACCGGCGCCTTCATCGCCATCCTGCTCGGCATCACGGCCAGCCACGGCGTCGCCGGCTTGCAGGTGGCCACGCTGATGGCCGGCGTGATGCTGCTGGCGATGGGCGTGGCGCGCATGGGCGGGGTCATCAAGTTCATCCCGGCGCCGGTGATCGTCGGCTTCACGGCCGGCATCGGCGTGATCATCTTCGTCGGCCAGTGGCGGGACTTTCTCGGTCTGCCCGCGGTCGAGGGAGCGCACTTCCACCAGAAGCTGTGGCATCTGATCCAGGTGATGCCGCAACTGCATCTGCCGACGCTGGGGCTGGCCTGCTTGAGCTTGCTGCTGGTGTTGGTGACGCCGCGCGTCAAGGCGTTGGCACGGGTGCCCGGGCCGCTGCTGGCGATGGTGGTTGCCACGGTGTTGCAGGCGGTGTTGCAACTGCCTGGCGTGGCGACCATCGGCAGTGCCTTCGGCGGCATTCCACAGGGCTTGCCCACATTCAGCCTGCCGGATGTCTCGCTGTCGCAGGTGATCCTGCTCATCGGGCCGGCCTTCACGATCGCCATGCTCGGCGCGATCGAGTCCTTGCTGTCGGCGGTCGTCGCCGACGGCATGACCGGCACCAAACACGACTCGAATCAGGAACTGATCGGCCAGGGCATTGCCAACAGGGTCACGCCGCTGTTCGGCGGGTTCGCCGCCACCGGTGCGATTGCGCGCACCGCCACCAACATCCGCAATGGCGCCACCAGCCCGCTCGCCGGCCTGGTGCACGCCGGCACGCTGGTGGCGGTGCTGGTCTTCCTCGCGCCGCTGGCGTCGAGCATTCCGCTGGCCGCATTGGCCGCGATCCTGTTCGTGGTGGCGTGGAACATGAGTGAAGTCAAGCACTTCAGCCGCATCCTGAAAGTGGCGCCCATGGCCGACCGCGCGATCCTCCTCATCACCTTCGGTCTGACGGTGTTTGCCGATCTGGTGGTGGCCGTCAACGTGGGCGTGATCCTGGCCATCCTGCAGTTCCTGCGCCGCATGGCGGAGGCGGTGGAGACGCACCCGGTGAATCCGGCCGAGCTGAGGGGCGAGCTGGCTCAACTCGGCTTGGGCGAACTGCCGCCAGGCTTGATGGTGTACGAGATCGCCGGCCCGATGTTCTTCGGCGCCGTGGAGCACTTCGAGCGCGCGCTGCTGCAGACCCACGCCGACCCCAAGACGCTGGTGATTCGGCTGAGCGGTGTCCCCTTCATGGACATCACCGGCATCCAGATGCTGGAAGAGGTGGTGGGAAAGCTCCACAAACGCGGCGTGCGGGTCATTCTGTGCGAGGCCAATGCACGCGTCCTGGGCAAGCTCAGGAAAGCCGGCGTGATGCACAGCGCGGGCCATGGGCACTACAGCGAGACGCTGGCCGCGGCACTGCTTGAAGCGGGGCTTGCCCGGCCGCTTGAGCCGGCCTTGCTGCGACGGGCTGCCAGCGCACAGACGTGAAGGCTTCGCGGAGCGTAGGTCGCGAGCTGGCAAGTTTGGCCGAGCGGCTTCACGGGCTGGTGGCGCGCAGTGCTGGCCAGGCGAAATCGCATGGAGATGGTGATCCAGAAGACCCGCATATCGCTCCCCGCTACGGCACGGTGGATCCTGGGCAAGCTGCCGTGCGGCCGTCTTACTCTGACGCGAGCGCACATGCGACTGGCGGTCGCGCTCGCCGCCATGGCGCTGGCGCTGCACTAGCCAATCGCGGGGGAGGGCGGCATCGGCGAGTTAACCCATCTGCGCTGGATCACTGAGCGGCGCTGCGAGCCCCTTCGTCATGGCACTGCCACCTTGTTCAGGCACACTGCGCGGCGTTCGGACTACGAGGTGATGACGATGGATCGCAGGCAGTTGCTGTTGGGGGGTGCGATGGCCTTGTCGCCGCTGGTCGGTGCGCAGACCGCAGCCAACCTCAATCTCGTCGTGCCGGTGCCGCCGGGCGGCTCGGTCGATCTCACCGCCCGCCTGCTCGGTGAGCACTTGCCGAAGACGCTGAAGCAGAACGTCGTCATCGAGAACAAGCCGGGTGCGTCGGGTTCGATCGCCGCGGCCGGGGTGGCGCGGCAGGCCGGCGACGAGAACACGCTGATGCTGGTCTTCGATTCGCACGTCACCAACCCGCTGGTCTATCCGAACCTCGGCTACACGCTGCGCGACTTCACGCCGATCTCGCGTCTGTTGAGTTTTCCGCTGGTCTTCGCCGTGCCGGCTTCATTGCCGGTGAACACGCTGGCCGACTTCATCGCGATGGCGAAGATGAAGCCGGGTGCGCTCAACGTCTCGTCGGCCGGCCTGGGCACGTTGAACCACCTCGCTGCCGAGCTGTTCAAGGCGCGCACCGGCACGCACATCGTTCACATCCCGTACCGCGGCGGCGTGCCGGCGCTGCAGGCGGTGATGAACGACGAGGTGCAATTGTTCATGGGCTCATGGGTGGCGATCGGCCCGCACGTGAAGAGCGGGCGCATCAAGGCGCTGGGCGTGACCTCGGCCAAACGATACTCGGTGGCGCCCGAGTTGCCGACGCTGCAGGAGGCCGGCGTCAAAGACTTCGACGTCTCGACCTGGATCGGCGCGTTGGCTCCGGCACGCATCGGTGTGCAGCGACAACAGGCGTTGCACGACGCGGTGACACAGTCGCTGTCGCAAGCAACGGTGAAGGCCACGCTGGCGCAACAGGGCCTCGAATGGGTCGGCTCGAGCCCGGCCGAGTTCGAGGCCTTCATGGCCAGCGAAGGCAAGCGCTGGAACGATCTGGTGATCGCGCAGCGCCTGGCTTTCAGTTAGGGCGCCGACAGGACTTAGCGATGCCACGGGTCGTTGTCGTGACGGTCGTGGCGGTTCGGCACACCGTCGCGATCATGGTCCCAGCGCGGGGCGTCGTACCGGTCATGGCGGTCATGCCGGCCGCGGCGATCATGGCGGTTCGGGATGCCATCGCCATCGACGTCCCAGTGCGGGTTGTAGACGCGGTCATGTCGGTTCGGGATGCCGTCGCCGTCGCGGTCCCAGCGCGTCGGCTGCTGGTAGCGCACCTGCGGGTAGAACGGTCGCTGGTGGTACACCGGCGCCGGTTGGCGGTACACGGGCACCGGCACGCTGTAGACCGGCTGCGGATAGCCGTAGGCCGGCGAGCCGATGGTCACCGACCATTGCACGTCGGCATCGCGGGCCTGG
>JANNJX010000745.1:0-3783 GCA_031396005.1 Burkholderiales bacterium | reverse complement strand
ACAAGAAGGCCGTCGTCATCGGCGGCGGCCTGCTCGGACTCGAAGCCGCCAACGGCCTGATGCTGCGCGGCATGGAAGTGACTGTCGTCCACATCATGCCGTGGCTGATGGAGCGCCAGCTCGATGACGCCGCCGGCCGGTTGCTGCAGCGCTCGCTCGAAGCACGCGGCATCCGCTTTGAGATCGGTGCGCAAACTGAAGCGTTGATCGGCGACAAAAAAGACCGCGTGATGTGCGTGCGCTTCAAAGACGGCCGCGAGATCCCCGCCGATCTCGTCGTCATGGCTGCCGGCATCCGCCCCAACACGACGCTCGCCGAGAGCATGGGCCTGCACGTCAACCGCGGCATCGTCGTCAGCGACACCTTGCAGACGACGACCGACCCGCGCATCTACGCCGTCGGTGAATGCGCTGCGCACCGCGGCATCGCCTACGGCCTCGTCGCGCCGCTGTTCGAGCAAGGCAAGGTCTGCGCGACACACCTCGCCGAGTTCGGCATCGGCCGCTACAGCGGCAGCACGACGAGCACGAAGTTGAAAGTCACCGGCATCGACCTGTTCTCCGCCGGTCAGTTCATGGGCGGCGACGGCTTCGAGCAGATCGTGCTCAACGACCCCTTCGGCGGCGTCTACAAGAAGCTCGTCATCAAGGACGATAAGCTCGTCGGCGCGTGCCTGTACGGCGACACGGTGGACGGCTCGTGGTACTTCAAGCTGATGCGCGACGGCCGCAAGATCGCCGACATCCGCGACAAGCTGATGTTCGGCGAGAGCAACATTGGCGACACCGGCCACGAAGGCAACACGCGCGCGGCGTCGATGGCCGACACGGACGAGGTCTGCGGCTGCAACGGTGTCAACAAAGGCGTGATCTGCAAGGCGATCAAGGACAAGGGTCTGTTCACGCTCGACGAGGTGCGCAAGCAGACCAAGGCCAGCGCGTCGTGCGGCTCGTGCACCGGGCTGGTCGAGCAGTTGCTGATGTTCACGGCGGGCGGCGACTACTCGAAGCCGCCGACGAAGAAAGCGATGTGCGGCTGCACCGATGCCAGCCATGCCGATGTGCGGCAGGCCATCCGCGATCAGCACCTGCTGACGATCGAAGCGGTGCAGCGCGGCCTCGGCTGGCGCACGCCGAATGGCTGTGCGTCATGCCGCCCCGCGGTCAATTACTACCTGCTCAGCAGTTGGCCGAAGGAAGCGGTGGACGATCCTCAAAGCCGCTACATCAACGAGCGCAGCCACGCCAACATCCAGAAGGACGGCACGTACTCGGTGATCCCGCGCATGTGGGGCGGCGAGACCACGGCCGACGAGTTGCGCCGCATCGCCGACGCCGCCGACAAGTACAAGGTGCGCACCGTCAAGGTCACCGGCGGCCAGCGCCTGGACCTGCTCGGCGTGAAGAAGGAAGACCTGCCGGCGATCTGGAAGGACATCGGCATGCCCAGCGGCCATGCCTATGCGAAGGCGCTGCGCACGGTGAAGACCTGCGTCGGTTCCGACTGGTGCCGCTTCGGCACGCAGGACAGCACGCAGATGGGCAAGGACCTCGAGCGCGCGTTGTGGCGCATGTACGCGCCGCACAAGGTCAAGCTCGCGGTCAGCGGCTGCCCGCGCAACTGCGCCGAGAGCGGCATCAAGGACGTCGGCGTGATCGGCGTCGATTCGGGCTGGGAGCTGTACGTCGCCGGCAACGGCGGCATCAAGACCGAGGTCGCGCAGTTTTTGGTCAAGGTGAAGACGCCGGAAGACGTGCTCGAGTACAGCGGCGCCTTCCTGCAGCTCTACCGGGAGGAAGGTTGGTACCTGGAGCGCACGGTGCACTACGTATCGCGCGTCGGTCTCGATTACGTGAAGAAGAAGATTCTCGAAGATGCCGCAGGACGCAAGGCGCTGTGGGAGAAGCTGCAGTTCAGCCTCGACGGCGAACCCGATCCGTGGTTCGAGTTCGAGAAGGCGAAGGTCGATCTGCGGCAGTTCGAGGCGGTGTCATGAGTGCTGAGTGGAAGTCGATCTGCCGCGTCGAAGACATTCCGGTGCTCGGCGCGCGGCGCGTGGGACGCGATGGCGCTGTCGCTGTCGCCGTGTTCCGCAACTCGGAAGACAAAGTCTTCGCGTTGCTCGACCGCTGCCCGCACAAGGGCGGACCGCTGTCGCAAGGCATCGTATTCGGCGAGAGCGTGGCTTGCCCGCTGCACAACTGGACGATCGACTTGACCGACGGTTGCGCGCGAGCGCCCGACGTGGGTTGCACGACGTCCTTCGCCTGCAAGGTCGATGACGGCCAGGTGTTCCTCGATGCCGAGGAATTGCGCAGCAAGGCGATCGAACGCGAAACCGCATGAACGAGACCCGCAGCACCTGCCCGTACTGCGGCGTGGGCTGCGGCGTGATCATCGAGTCCGAAGGTTCGCAGATCACCGGCGTGCGCGGCGACCCGGATCACCCGGCCAACTTCGGCCGCCTGTGCAGCAAGGGCAGCACGCTGCACCTGACCGCCGCGGCTTCGATCACGAAGCAGACGCGGCTGCTCGCGCCGATGAAGCGTGCATCGCGCAACGAAGCGCCACAGGCGGTCACGTGGGACACGGCGCTCGACGACATCGCCGAACGCCTCGCGAACTCCGAGCCGGATCGCATCGGCCTGTACATCTCGGGCCAATTGCTGACCGAGGACTACTACGTCTTCAACAAGCTCGCCAAGGGCCTGCTCGGAACCAACAACGTCGACACCAACTCACGGTTGTGCATGAGCAGCGCGGTGGCCGGCTACAAGGCGACCCTCGGCGCCGATGCGCCCCCGTGCAGCTATGAAGATATCGCGCATGCGCAGACAGTGTTCATCGCCGGCAGCAACACCGCGTGGGCACATCCAGTCCTCATGCGGCGCCTTGAAGATGCCAAGCGCGCCAACCCCGAGCAGAAGTGGATCGTCGTCGACCCGCGCTGCACCGAAACCGCCGAGGCGGCCGACCTGCACCTGCAGATCCTTCCCGGCACCGACGTCGCGCTGTTCAACGGCATCGCGCACCTGCTGCTGTGGGAAGGTCTGACGGACCGCAGCTTCATCGACGCCCACACCAACGGCTTGCCCGCGCTGCGCGATGTGGTTCGCAATTGCACACCGCAGATGACGGCGCAGTTGTGCGGCATCAAGGAAGACGCGCTGGTGCAAGCGGCACGGTGGTTCGGACAGAACACGCCGACGCTGTCGCTCTACTGCCAGGGTCTGAATCAAAGCACGAGCGGCACCGACAAGAACGCGGCGCTGATCAACCTGCACCTGCTCACCGGGCAGATCGGCAAGCCGGGCGCGGGACCGTTTTCGCTGACGGGGCAGCCGAATGCGATGGGCGGACGCGAGGTCGGCGGGCTGGCGAATCTGCTGTCCGCACACCGTGATCTGAACAATGCGCAGCACCGCGCTGAAGTCGCCGCACTGTGGGGTGTCGATGATGTGCCGTCGATGCCCGGCAAGAGCGCCGTCGAGATGTTCCAGGCGGCAGCCGATGGCGCGCTCGACATGCTGTGGATCGTCTGCACGAATCCCGCGCAGTCGATGCCGGACCAGACGACGGTGCGTCGTGCACTCGAGCGCTGCCCTTTCGTTGTCGTGCAGGAGGCGTACGCAACGACGGCGACGGCGCGCTACGCCGACCTGCTGCTGCCGGCCACCACCTGGGGCGAGAAGGACGGCACCGTCACCAACAGCGAGCGCCGCATCAGCCGCGTGCGCGCGGCGATCGACGCGCCGGGCCAGGCACGGCACGACTGGCGCATC
>JANNJX010000735.1:0-2060 GCA_031396005.1 Burkholderiales bacterium | reverse complement strand
GTGCTCGCTGGTGAAGCGGTGCTCGATGGCCCATGCTGTGCCTCGGCCCTTGATGGCGGCTCGAGGCATGAAGACGAGAGTGGCGGCAGGGGCTGCGGTCTGCATACTGTAAATATATACAGTCTCCGCAGAAGTGCAAGCACTCAGTAGCCGCCACCGCCCGAACTGCCCGGCGCGAGGTTGTCGAACCGCGTCAGCGGCTTCAGGAAGGTCAGCCTGACGGTGCCAGTCGGCCCATTGCGCTGCTTGGCAATGCCGATTTCCGCGACGCCCGGCTCCTTGCTGTCCTTGTTGTAGTAGTCGTCACGGTAGATGAACATGATGACGTCGGCGTCCTGTTCGATGGCGCCGGACTCGCGCAGGTCGCTCATCATTGGCCGCTTGTCGGGCCGCGTCTCGACGCTGCGGTTCAACTGCGACAGCGCGAGCACCGGGCATTGCAGTTCCTTGGCCAATGCCTTCAGGCCGCGCGAGATTTCGCCGAGTTCGGTGGCGCGGTTCTCGTCGCTGTTGCTGCTGCCGCTCATCAACTGCAGGTAGTCGACGACGATCAGGCCGAGCTTGCCGCAGGTGCGCGCCTGGCGCCGCGCACGCGCGCGCAGCTCGGCAGGGTTCAACGCCGCGGTTTCGTCGATGAAGACGCTGGCGTTCTTCAGCCGGTCCACGGCTTCCGACAAGCGCCCCCACTCGTCGTCGTTCAGGCGGCCGGTGCGCAGGCGGCTCTGGTCGATGCGGCCGAGTGAGCCGACCATGCGCAGCGCCAGTTGCGATGCGCCCATTTCCATCGAGAAGACGACGACGGGCAGGCCTTCCTGCACGGCGACGTTCTCGGCGATGTTCAAAGCAAACGCGGTTTTCCCCATGCTCGGCCGCGCCGCCAGCACGATCAGGTCTCCCGGCTGCATGCCGGCGGTCATGCGATCCAAGTCGTAGAAGCCGGAGCGCACGCCGGTCACGTCTTCGGCGCCGTTTTCGTGCAGTTCGGTGACGCGGTCGATCAGCTGCACCACCAGCTGGTCCATGCTCTGAAAGCCCTGCTTGTTGCGCTGACCTTCTTCGCCGATCTGGAAGACGCGGCCTTCGGCCTCGTCGAGGATCTGACTTACCGAGCGCCCCGCCGGGTTGAAGGCGTTGGTGGCGATCTCGTCGCTGGCTTCAATGAGTTTGCGCAGCACCGCACGCTCGCGCACGATCTCGGCGTAGCGGCGGATGTTGGCCGCACTCGGCACCGATTGCGCCAGCGCATTCAGGTACGCGATGCCACCGCACTCCTCGGCCTTGCCGTGCATCTGCAACTGCTCGAAGACGGTGATCACGTCGGCCGGCTTGGCGTTGGCCACCAAGTCGCCGATGGCCTTGTAGATCGCCTTGTGCTCGTAGCGGTAGAAGTCGCTGTCGGTCAGCAGGTCGCCGGCGCGGTCCCAGGCGCTGTTGTCGAGCATCAGCCCGCCGAGCACGCTCTGCTCGGCTTCGATCGAATGCGGCGGTACACGCAGGCGCGCGATGTCGATATCGGTGTCCGCGCGGCCTGCAGGCGCGCTTTCGCGAGAGGAGAAAACAGCCGACATACTCAAACAGACCTTAAGGCAGTGGCGCGGCGTTGGCTAGTGAACAACCTTGTGGGTAACTCTGTGCGCAGACGGTGAATCGTCGCCAAAGGACAAAGGCCGGCGAATGCCGGCCTTTGATTCTCGTCAGCGGGCAGCCGTCAGTCGACGTCGCCGACCACGACCACGCTCACATCAACCGCCACGTCGGTGTGCAGCGCCACCGACAGCATCTGCTCGCCGGTGTGCTTGATGGGGCCGCTGGGCATGCGCACCGCAGACTTCGGTATATCGAAGCCTTGCTTCTTCAATGCTTCGGCGATGTCGCCGTTGGTGACCGAGCCGAACAGGCGGCCATCGACGCCGGCCTTTTGCGTGATCGAGATGGTCTTGCCATTCAACTTCTCGCCCATCGCTTGCGCGGCGCCGAGCTTGCCGGCGGCGGTCTTCTCGAGTTCGACGCGCTTGGTTTCGAACTCTTTCATCGCTGCTTCGGTGGCACGGCGCGCGCGC
>JANNJX010000709.1:0-4805 GCA_031396005.1 Burkholderiales bacterium | reverse complement strand
CGCCGCCGATCGACAGCACGGCCACGCTGGCCGATCGCATCGTCGAAGGCAGGCACAGTTGGTTCTTCGCCCACCACGCCGACTACGCGCTGGTGACGACGATCGACGGCGCCGGCACGTTGCCCGGCGTGTTCGAGCGCGCGCCGCATTTCTTGCTCGACACTCGGCTGATGATGGCCTGGGCCAACGGCCTGGCGGCACAGGGTGACGTGGAGCGCGCGAAGTACATCGCGGCGCGCCTGCGCGAATTCGGTAACGCGAATTCGAAAGACTTCTTCGCGCCTTGCGACGACGCGGCCGTGGCCGAGAAGCCGTTTCAGTGCACGCCGCCGACGCGCACCTTCACCTGGCGCGATTTCAGGTAGCCGCCGCGCTCCACTCGCCGGACTTGCCGCCGCGCTTTTCCACGAGCCGCACGTCGCCGATGACCATGCCGCGGTCGGCCGCCTTGCACATGTCGTAGATCGTCAGCAGGCCCACCTGCACGGCGGTCAGCGCTTCCATCTCGACGCCGGTGGGGCCGATGGTTTCGGTGGTGACGGTGCAGCGCACGCCGGGCAGTGCCGCGTCGAGCTCGAACTCGACCGCCACACGTGTCAGTGCGATCGGGTGGCACAGCGGGATCAATTCCGGCGTGCGCTTGGCGCCCTGGATGGCGGCGACGCGGGCCACGCCGATCACGTCGCCCTTCTTCGCGCTGCCCTGCGCGATCAGATCGAAGGTCGCGCGCAGCATGCGGATGCAGCCCGTGGCCACGGCCACGCGGTGCGTCGCCGCCTTGGCGCCGACATCGACCATGTGCGCCTGCCCCTGTGCGTCGAAATGTGTGAGCCCGGAGCCCGCAGTCGGCGATGTCATGCGCGTTTACGTTGCAGCAACTTGTCGGGTGCATGATAGCCACGCGCATGAAACACAAACTGCCTTCCCGACTGCTGCTGGCCGCGGCGCTGGCCTGGGCGTTCCCCTCGCCGCCGCTGTGGGCGCAGCCGTCCACGCGCAGCGACACCGGCGACGTTCGCCTGCCGTCGCTCGGCGAGTCGGCGGGCGATGACTTCTCCGTCGGCACCGAGCGCCGCCTGGGCGAGCAGATCATGGCCGAGGTGCGGCGCGACCCGGCCTACTACGACGACCCGCTGCTGCTTGATCACATCCAGTCAATGTGGCTGCCGCTGGTGGCGGCCGCGCGCGCACGCGGCAACATCAGCGCCGATCTCGACGCGGCGTTCACCTGGGAAATCTTTCTCGTCCGCGACCGCTCGATCAACGCCTTTGCGCTGCCCGGCGGTTTTTCCGGCGTGCACCTGGGGCTGATGGCCGCCACCGGCACGCGCGACGAACTGGCGTCGGTGCTGGCGCATGAGCTGTCGCACGTGACGCAGCGCCACATCGCGCGCAGCATCGCCAGCTCGAGCCGGCAATCGCTGGTCGGCATGGCCGCGCTGCTGCTCGGCGTGCTGGCCGCCAGCCGCGCCGGCAACAGCAGCGGCGACGCCACGCAAGCCGTCATCGTCGGCAGTCAGGCGGCGATGGTGCAGGGCCAGCTCAACTTCTCGCGCGACATGGAGCGCGAGGCCGACCGCATCGGCTGGGGCGTGCACCAGAGCGCCGGCTTCGCGCCGCAGGGCATGGCGGCGATGTTCGAGCGCCTGGAGAACGCCTCGCGCCTGACCGACAGCGGCTCGTTCCCGTACCTGCGCTCGCACCCGCTGACGGTCGATCGCATCGGCGAAGCGCGCTCGCGCATCGACGCCGCGCCGGCGGTGCGCGCGGCGCCGCGGCCGACGCTCGATCACCAGTTGATGCAGGCCCGCGCCCGCGTGCTGATGGACTCCGGCGTGCAATCGCTGCGCCGCTGGCAGGCCGTGGATGCCGGCGCGGCCAGCGGCGGCGAACGACTGGGGATGCTGTATGCGAGCGCGCTGGCTTCGCTCGAGTTGCGCGAGCCGGCGCGAGCGCAGAGCACGCTCGATACGGTCGCCGCGCTGCTGCCCAAGGACATCGACAGCCCGCGCGCGGCGTTCGCGCTCGGCGCTTTGCAGGCCCAGGTCTGGCAAGCCAGCGGCCAGGCGCCGCGCGCGCTGGCTTGGTTCGAGGCCCAGCGCGCACCGGCCAGCGGCCCGGCCGCGCGGCCGCTGCTGCTGATGCGGGCGCAGGCGGCCATCGACGTTGCCCGCGCCGGCAGCGCGGGCGCGGCCAACGCGTCGCTGCGCAACAGCACCGAGGCGCTGCAGACGTGGGTGGCCGAGCAGCGCATCGACGCCACCGCATGGTCGCTGCTGGCGCAAGGCGCCGACCTGTTGGGCCTGAAGCTGCGCTCGATGCGCGCCGACGGCGAAGCGGCAGCGGCGCGGGGCGATCTCGTCGGCGCGATAGACCGCCTGCGTGCGGCGCAGCGTCAGGCGCGCAGCGGCGGCAGCGGCGCGCCGGATTTCATCGAGGTCTCGATCATCGACGCGCGGCTGCGCGATCTGACGGCGATCCGCCGCGCCCAACTGGCCGAAGCGCGCGGCGAGCGCAACCTGGATCGCGAGCCCGAACGCTGAACGGGGTCAGGCGGCCGAAGCGTCGCGAGAAAAGAGCCGCTCCACCGCGACGTCGATCACCATGCCGCACAAGCTGTAGATCAGCGAGCCGATCAGCGCTGCCGCAAAGCCGGTGACGTTGAAGCCTGTCAGCACGCCGGCTGCGGCCCAGAACATCAGCGCGTTGATGACGAACAGGAACAGGCCGAGCGTGATCAGCGTTACCGGCAGCGTCAGCAGCACCAAGAGCGGCCGCACGATGGTGTTGAGCAGGCCCAGCACCAGCGCCGCGATCATCGCCGCGCCGAAACTCGACACGGTGACGCCGGGGTAGAGGTAGGCCACCAGCAGCAGGGCGGCGGCCAACAGCAGCCAGCGGACGATCAGTTTGAGCATGCGCGGCAGGATAGCAGCGCGCAGCAGCCGCCCCGAACGCGGGGCGGACAAACCCGCGAATGCGCCATGAAGGCGCCGCTGCGCCACGTTCCCCCCATTGACCTTCTGTCGCTGTAGCGACAACCATGCCCTCCTCTTTCGCAAAAGAGAAGCGATCGCAGCGGTAACGCGGGCCATGAGCCTTCGGTTGCCACTGCCGGTCAGTCGAAGTCATCCATGAGGGCAAGCAACATGAACTTGAAACCCAGCCTGCGAGGGCTGCTGATCGCGGCCGCGGGCATGTCCGTCCTGGCGTCAACGGCCCTCGCGGCCGGCGCTGCCAAATCGCCCAAGAACAACGCCTACATCGTGCAGTTGGCGGAACAACCCGTCGCGGCATACACCGGCGGCGTCGCGGGCTATGCGGCGACCAAGGTCCGCAAAGGCCAGAAGCTCAATCCCAACGACCCACAGGTTTCACGCTACATGGGCTACCTGGCGTCGCGCCAGGACGGCATGTTCAGCGCCGCCGGCGGCGGCAAGAAGCTCTACAACTACGGCTACGTCTTCAACGGCTTCGCGGCCGAGTTGACCGAGGCGCAGGCGCAGAAGCTGGCGCAGATGCCCGGCGTGCTCGCCGTCACCAAGGACGAGATCCGCAAGCTCGACACCGCCAGCACGCCAGCCTTCCTGGGGCTCACGGGTGACAGCGGCTTCTGGGCGACCAAGGCCAAAGGCGAAAACGTCGTCATCGGCATCGTCGACAGCGGCATCTGGCCCGAGCACCCGAGCTTTTCCGACCGCACCGGCGCCAATGGCAACGGCAGCAAGGACGGCAAGCTGGACTACCGGCAGATTCCCGGCTGGAACGGCAAGTGCACACCGGGCGAGGCCTTCACGGCCAGCGATTGCAACCAGAAGCTGATAGGCGCGCAGTACTTCAATGCCGGCTTCGGCGGCAACGCCGGTATCAAGGAAGTGTTCCCGTACGAATTCAATTCGCCGCGCGATGCCGACGGCCACGGCTCGCACACGGCATCCACCGCCGGCGGCAACGCCAACGTGGCGGCCACCGGCCCAGCCGCGGTGTTCGGCAGCATCAACGGCATCGCACCTCGCGCCCGCATCTCGGCCTACAAGGTCTGCTGGGGCAACAACGGCGAGGGCGGCTGCGCCGGCATCGACAGCGTCGCAGCGATCGACCAGGCCGTAGCCGATGGCGTGGACGTCATCAACTTCTCGATCAGCGGCACCAGCACCAACTTCCGTGACCCGGTCGAGATCGCGTTCCTGTTTGCTGCCGATGCCGGCGTCTTCGTCGCCGCTTCCGCCGGCAATGCCGGGCCGGCCAGCAGCACCGTCGCGCACCCGAGCCCCTGGATCACGACCGTGGCCGCGGGCACGCACAACCGCGACGGCGCCGGTTCGGTGACGCTGGGCAACGGCGTCACCTACTCGGGCGCCTCGGTGGCGTCGGCCTTGGCCTCCAAGCCGCTGATCGACTCGACGGCTGCCGGCCTGCCCGGTGCTGATCCGGCGGCGCTGGCGCTGTGCTTCACCGCCGGCGACAACGGCGGCACGGCGGTGCTCGATCCGGCCAAGGTGGCCGGCAAGATCGTCGTCTGCGACCGCGGCGTCACCGGCCGCACGAACAAGAGCCTGGCGGTCCAGCAAGCCGGCGGCGTCGGCATGATCCTGTTGAATACCAACGAGAACTCGATCAACGCCGACCTGCACTCGCTGCCGACGGTCCACCTGGCAGTCACCGCCAGAGCGGCGGTGAAGGCCTACGCGGCCGGCGCGAGCGCGACGGCTGTCATCAACGCGGCGACGATCCTGTTCAATGCGCCGGCGCCGTTCACCGCCGCGTTCTCGTCGCGCGGCCCGCTGCGCGGCGCCAATGGCGAC
>JANNJX010000695.1:0-3393 GCA_031396005.1 Burkholderiales bacterium | reverse complement strand
GTTCAACTCGTCGAGCGAGCCGAAGGCGACGGCGATCTCGCCCTGTTCGCCCCACTTGGTCTTGCGCAGCACGCGGATGTGGACCTGTGCGGTCAGCTTGTCGGCCAGCGCTTCTTCGAGGCGCGTGATGTCGCGCGACTTCTCGGGCTTGGCGCGCGGTGACTGCGCGGCACGGCCGCTGTTGCCGCCGAGCGTGCTGGCAACGAGCTTCTCGGTGTCGCGCACCGAAAGCTTCTTCGCCGTCACTTCGTTGGCCGAGAGGATCTGCTGCGCCGCGTCGAGCGCCAGCAGCGCGCGCGCGTGGCCCATTTCAATGTCGCCGGCCATCAGCATCTGCTGCACCGGCTGCGTCAGGTTCAAAAGGCGCAGCAGGTTCGACGCCGCGCTGCGCGAGCGGCCCACCGCCTGCGCCGCCTGCTCGTGCGTGAGATGGAATTCATCGACCAGACGCTTCAGGCCCTGCGCTTCTTCGAGCGGATTCAAGTCTTCGCGCTGGATGTTCTCGATCAGCGCCATCACCGCCGCGGCTTCGTCGGTCACGGTCTTGACCAGCACCGGTACCTCGTCCAGCCCGGCCAGCCTGGCCGCGCGGAAACGGCGCTCGCCGGCGATGATTTCGTAGCGCCCCCGAGCCTGGATCACCGAGTGGCCGCACCAGCACGGGCTGCATCACCCCCTGGCTCTTGATGCTCTCGGCGAGTTCGTACAGCGAGCCCTCGTCCATGCGCGTGCGCGGCTGGTAGCGGCCGGGCTGCAAGGCGCTGAGCTTCAACACGCTCGGCTCGCCCTCGTCGCGTGGTGCGACGGGCGGCGCATCGCTGACCTTCGGGCCGAGCAGCGCTTCGAGGCCCATGCCCAGGCCTTTGGGTCGGTTCTTCAGTGCCATGGGGCGCGATTGTGTGTCAGATGCCGAGTCGTTCGAGTAACGACCGGCCCGCCGGCCAGTCACCGAGCCCCGACTCGCCGTTGAGGTGCCCACGGGCGCCGATCTCGACGCGCTTCGCGCCCCAGCCCTGAGCTATCTGCGCGCTGCGCTCCGGCGAGCAATACGGGTCGTCGCTGCTCGTCACCACCGTCGCCGCAAACGGCAACCCCTGGCGCACGATCGGCCGCCACGGCAGCAGGTTCGGCGGCATGTCGTCGCGCTCCACGTCCGGCGGCGCGACGAGCAGCGCGCCCGCCACCCGCGCCGTGTGCCGCGAATGCGCCGCCCACGCGGCCACGAGCTGGCAGCCCAGGCTGTGCGCGGCCAGCAGCGCCGGCCGCTCGTCGTCGAGCAGCACCTCTTCGAGCCGCGCCATCCAGTCGCCGCGCTTGGGCCACAGCCAATCGCTTTGCACGACGCGCGTGTCACCGTGCTGCGCCTCCCAGCGGCTTTGCCAGTGCGCGGGGCCGGAGTCGAGCCAGCCGGGCAGCAACAGGATACGAGGCGGCGACGGCGTCATTGATTTATCCTAGCCGCATGAAAAAGCACACCGTCTTCGTCGATGGTCAGGAAGGCACCACCGGCCTGCGCATCCATGAGTACCTGGCCCGGCGCAGCGACATCGAGCTGTTGAAGATCGACGCCGACAGACGCAAGGACGTGTCCGAGCGCGCGCGATTGTTCAACGACAGCGACGTGGCCTTTCTCTGCCTGCCCGATGCGGCGGCCAAAGAAGCGGTGGCGCTGGTGACCAACCCCGACACCTGCGTCATCGACGCCAGCACCGCGCATCGCGTCGCGCCGGGCTGGGTGTTCGGCATTCCGGAACTCGCGCCGGGGCAGCGCGATGCGTTGAAGAAGGCCAAGCGCATCGCCAACCCGGGCTGCCACTCGACGGCGTTCATCGCGCTGCTGCGGCCGCTGGTCGATGCCGGCATCGTGGCGCGAGATCTGGCTGTGACGGCGACGTCGATCACCGGCTACTCGGGCGGCGGCAAGAAGATGATCGAGGAGTACCAGGCGGCCGAACGCGCCGAGCAGCTCGACGCGCCGCGGCCGTACGGCTTGAAGCTCAGCCACAAGCATGTGCCGGAGATGATGGCCTACACGGGCCTGACGACCAAGCCGGTGTTCATGCCGATCGTCGGCCCGTTCTACAAGGGGCTGGCGCTCAGCGTGCCGCTGCCACTGGCGCAACTGAAGAACGGTACCGACGGCGCGGCGCTGGTGCGCGCCTTCGAGCGCCACTACGAAGGCGAGCGCTTCATCCGCGTCATGCCGCTCGGCGACCCGGCCGTCACAGAGCCGAACTTCTTCGACGTGCAAGGCAGCAACGACACGAACCGCATCGATCTCTTCGTCTTCGCCGATGCTACGCAGGCGATCCTGATCGCGCGTGAAGACAACCTCGGCAAGGGCGCGAGCGGGGCAGCGGTGCAGTGCATGAATTTGCATCTCGGTTGCGACGAAGGGCTTGGGCTCTGAGCCGGCGCGCGAGCCCATCCGTTCGCGCTGAGGTATCGAAGCGTTCGCGTGTCCTTCGATACCTCAGGACGAGTGGATAAATGGACCGCATCGATGCCCTCGTCATTGGCGCGGGCGTCATCGGCCTGGCCGTCGCACGCGAACTCGCGCAGGCGGGCCATGAGGTCATCGTCGTCGACCAGGCCGAAGGCATCGGCACCGGCACCAGCTCGCGCAACAGCGAGGTGATCCACGCCGGGCTGTACTACGCGGGCGGGTCGCTGAAGACGCAGCTCTGCATCGAAGGCCGCCACGCGCTGTACGCGTACTGCGCCGAGCGCGGCGTTGCGCACCGGCGCTGCGGCAAGCTCGTCGTCGCGGTCGATGACAGCGAGCTGCCGGCGCTCGAAGCGCTGCACGCGCAAGCCCATGCGAACGGCGTTGCCGACGCGCAGCTCATCGACAGCGCCGCCGCGCGCGCGATGGAGCCCGCGCTCAACGCTGTCGCCGCGCTGCACTCACCCTCCACCGGCATCATCGACAGCCACGCCTTCATGCTGGCGCTGCAAGGCGATGCCGAGGACCGCGGTGCGCTGTTCGCGTTTCACAGCGCGTTCGACGGCGCGGCCGTGACGAGCGACGGTTTTCACGTGCGCATCGGCGGCACCGAGCCGATGCTTCTGTCGGCGCGGCTGCTGGTCAACGCCGCCGGCTTGCACGCCGTGGAAGTTGCCTCGCGCATCGAAGGTTTGGGTGCGCGCCACATCCCGCGCGCACGCTTGTGCAAAGGCCACTACTTCGCGCTCGCCGGTCGCGCGCCGTTCAGCCGCCTCGTCTATCCGATGCACAACCGCGCCGGCCTGGGCGTGCACTTCACGCTCGACCTCGGCGGCCAGGGCAAGTTCGGCCCGGACGTGGAGTGGCTGGCCGAGGGTGCAGCGGAGGATTACGTCGTTGATGCCTCACGCGCGGAAGGCTTTGCGCGCGACATCCGCCGCTACTGG
>JANNJX010000692.1:0-4851 GCA_031396005.1 Burkholderiales bacterium | reverse complement strand
GACCACCGCTACCGCGATTTCTGGCAGACCTACCACCGCATGACCGAGCGCAAGGGCGTCACCGCGCCGATCGCCAAGATCGAGATGCGGCGCCGGCTGACCCTCATCGGCGCAATGCTGCTGCACAAGGGACTGGTCGATGGCCTGCTGTGCGGCACCTGGGGTACGACGCATGCCCACCTGCACTACATCGACCAGGTCATCGGCAAGCGCCCGGGCGGCGCGGCGAGCACGCCGCAGGAGGTGCCGGTCTATGCCTGCATGAACGGCCTGATGCTGCCCGGCCGCCAGGTCTTCCTGGTCGACACCCACGTCAACGCCGATCCGAGCGCCGAGGAGCTGGCCGAGATCACGGCGCTGGCAGCCGAAGAAATGCGCCGCTTCGGCGTCGAGCCGAAGGCCGCACTGCTGTCGCACTCCAACTTCGGCTCGTCCGACAACCCAAGCGCGGTCAAGATGCGTCGCGCGCTGGCGCTGCTGCGCCAGCAGGCGCCGTGGCTCGAGGTCGACGGCGAAATGCACGGCGACGTGGCGCTCGACGGCAACGCGCGCGCAGCGGTCATGCCGACCTCGACGCTCGCCGGCGACGCCAACCTGCTGGTGCTGCCCAACATCGACGCCGCCAACATCGCCTACAACCTGCTGAAAACCGCTGCCGGAGGCGGCATCGCGATCGGCCCGGTCCTGCTCGGCGCGGCCCAGCCGGTGCATGTTCTGACCCCGTCCACCACCGTGCGGCGCATCGTCAACATGACCGCGCTGACTGTTGCAGATGCGAACGCCGTGCGCTGAAAGACCATGCTGATGGCAGGTATTGATGAGAGTGTGCGCACACAATTAGCTTAGAGGGTGTGCCCCAATTTTGGGCACACGGCTTGAGGTTTTTTACCGGCTCACGTATCATCGCTGATTGATTTATTCGGGTAAACCCGTGTCATTCGCATCTTCCACCCTCACCACACGCGCCGCTCGAAAGTTTGGGCTCGCTGCGCTGCTGGGCGCGGCGGTTTTGAGCGGTGCGGCCCAGGCGCGCGGCGTGGCAGCGCAGCAAGACAGCGTGGCCTTGGCGCAGTTGCCGGAGCAGGCCCGCCAAACCGAACAACTGATCCGCCGCGGCGGCCCGTTCCCCTACGCCAAAGACGGCACCGTCTTCGGCAACCGCGAGCGATTGCTGCCGCGCGAGAAACGCGGCTACTACCGCGAGTACACGGTCAAGACGCCAGCGTCGCGTGATCGCGGCGCGAGGCGAATCGTCTGCGGCGGCGAAAAGCCGGCAGCGCCCGAGGCTTGTTATTACACGGCAGACCACTACGCGAGTTTCAAACGCATCGTGCAGTGAGCAGCCAGCGAGAGTTTTGTTTTGGGTTTTCTTTTTGACCTTGGAGGAACGTGACCATGCAATTGCAGACCGTCCGTCCGAACATCGTGCAATCGATTCGCGCCTACACGGTGGCGGAGTTGATGGAGGCAGCGCAGCACGCGGGCCAGCACTTCTTGTACGCGAACGTGGCCAACGCTCAATCGAAGCAGGAGGTGCTCGACAGCATTGCCGAAGCCTTCACCTTCCCGCTGCACTTCGGCAAGAACCTCGACGCGCTGTTCGACTGCATGACCGACTTGGTCAACCGTAGCGGTCAGCAGCCGGGCTTCGTCGTCGTGCTCGAGCAGTTGCCCGACAACCCGCGCTTCGACCGCGAGACGCGCGAGCAGCTGCTCGACGTGTTCCGCGACGCGGCCGATTTCTGGGCGGAAAGAAAGATACCGTTCAGATGTTTCTACTCTTTTCGGTAGCCCGCTCCCAAGAAATCGGGTCATGGGAGCGGGCGGCAGAGGTGGCCCCCACGAGCAACACCAGCAACGAAGCCGGTGTGACGAAAAAAGCGTCGAAGGCGGCGGCAGCCGCCGCCTCGGCGAGCGCGAACTTCGGCATGAACATGCCGTTGATGAGCAGCGCCTTCGATACGTCGATGTGGCTGAATGCCGCGTAAGCGTGGCGCAACAACCCCCCAAAGGGCGACTTCGGTCGCCCTTTGTGTTTGCCGGTTAGCGCAAGCCCGCTTTGAGGTAGTGCGCGCCCGGGATCGGGTTGAAATAGTACGGCGCGATCTCCTCGAAGCCCAGGCTCGCATACAGCTCGCGCGCAGCCTCCATGTCGTCGAGCGTGTCGAGCAGCAGGTTCGAGTAGCCGGCCTGCAGGCCGCGGTCCATCAGCGCTTGCGCGAGCAGGCGGCCGAGGCCGAAGCGGCGGAAGGCCGGTCGCACGTACAGGCGCTTCATCTCGCAGGCGTTGGCGAAGTCGACATCGGTCAACGGACGCATTGCGCCACAGGCCGCGACATCACCGTCGACGGTGGCCAGCAGCAGCGCGCCGCGCGGCGCCGCGTACTCGCCGGGCAAATCCGCCAGCTCGGCGGCGAAGTTCTGGAAGCACAGGTCCACGCCCAACTGCGCCGCATATTCGCGAAAGATCGTGCGCGTGGCGTCGAGCCACTCCGCCGTCGTCGGCGTCAGCAGCTCGATGACTGGCACGTCAGTCATGCGCCGAGCCGGGCGATCCACCACGACAGACTCAATGCCGCGGCGATCAACACCGCGGCCAACAGGCGCTGCTTCGCGTCGTCGGCCGAGGCCGGCGTGCCCGGCGCCAGGGTCTTGTCGCCATGCCACATCGGCGCGATCAGGTTGCGCTGCTTCTTCAAGAGGTAGAACAGCACCGCAGCGATATGCAGCACCACCAGCGTGATGATCAGGTACTGCCCGACGGCCTTGTGCCAGGTCGTGGCCTTGAGGGCGAGCGCGGTTTCGATGAAGCGGTTCAAAGGCCCGGTGGTGGCGATCTCGTCATCGGCCACCAAACCCGTGGCCACTTGCACGATCAAGACCAGCAGCAGCGCGAACACCGACAGCGCACCGAGGGGGCTGTGGCCGACGTCGAAGCGCCCGCCGGGGCCGCTGTCGCCGCGCAGATACGCGACGACGCTCGACGGCGGGTAAAGGAACGACGCAAAGCGCGACCAGCGTCCGCCGACGAAGCCCCAGACCACGCGAAATGCCAGCAGCGCCAATGCCAGCAGGCCGAGCCGCATGTGCCACACCAGCGCGTTGCCGCCGATCTTGGCCGTGATCACCGAGCCCATCACCGTGGCGGCCAGCACCCAATGAAACGCACGTGTGGGAAGATCCCAAACGCGAACGGCGTGCGTCGCTGAAGTCTCGTCGTCGTTCATGCGTCCAGATTACAGCCGATGACGGCGCACGATAACCGCTCGCCGCTCGCGTTGCCGAGCGGCGCATGCGGGCATACCCCAGGCCTTGCAAGACGGCACCGCGGCGCTGCGTACACTGCCTGCGCGCGCCGCGTTGGACGCGCGATTCAGCCCACCTGCCTTGGAGGAATCCGCATGCAGTCGTTTCCGAAGCTTCGTCCGAGCCTGGCCATCGCCGCCTTGGCCCTCGTCACGGCCCTGCCTGCGTCCGCGCAGTTCCAGAAGCCCGAAGACGCCGTCAAGTACCGCCAGAGCGCTTTCACCGTGATGGGCAACCATTTCGGGCGCATCGGCGCCATGGCCAACGGCCGTGTGCCGTTCGACGCCGCCGCGGCGCAAGCCAACGCCGACATCGTCGTCGCCATGTCCAAGCTGCCCTACACCGCGTTCGGCGACGGCACCGACAAGGCGGGCAACACGCGTGCCCTGCCCGAGGTCTGGAGCAAGCGCGCCGACTTCGACGCCGGCGCCAAGAAGATGCAGGACGAGGTGGTCAAGGTGCAGGCCGCTGCCAAGACCGGCAATCTCGACCAGTTGAAGGCAGCCTTCGGCGAAGCGGGCAAGAGCTGCAAAGCCTGCCACGACAACTACCGCAAAGAGTGATCACCGCGCGCTCGTGATGACGAGGCCCGCTTCGGCGGGCTTTGTCGTTTTCAGGCTGGTGCGAAACCGAGCACGACTCTTCGGGTCATGGCGCTCTTCTTCTCTACTTTGGTGACCACCACCGCGCCGATCTCGCTCGTGTTGCTGACATGCGTGCCGCCGCAAGGCTGCAGATCGACGCCTTCGATCTCCAGCACGCGAACCCGCCCCAGTCCGCGCGGCGGCTGCACGCTCATGCTGCGTACCAAGCCGGGGTTGGCGTCGAGCTCGGCCTCGCTGATCCAGCGGTCGTGCACGGGGTGCGCTGCGGCGACGAAGCGTGCGATGCCGGCGGTGAGCGCTTCCTTGTCGAGCGGCTGGCTCATGTGGAAATCGAGCCGCGCGTAGCTCGCGGTGATCGAGCAGCCGTCCACCGGGTGCGGCACCAATGCGCACAGCAGGTGCGTCGTCGTGTGAAAACGGCGGTGCGCGTTGCGGCGCTCGCTGTCGATCCGCGCTGTTACCGCATCGCCGACCGTGATCGCCGCGCCGGGTTCCAGCAGGTGCAACACACCGCCCGGGTGCTCCTTGCTCTTGCGCGTGTCGGTGACGATCAACTCGCGGCCGTCGGCCAGGCGCAGCACGCCGGTGTCGCCGGCTTGCCCTCCGCCGAGCGGATAGAACACGGTGCGATCGAGGATGACGCCGCCGTCGGCGATGGCCACAACCTGCGCTTCGCATTGCGCGAGCGTCGCATCGTCGCGGAACAGTTCTTCGGTCATGGTTCCGTCAGCACCCGCGCATAAACATCCCGATCGACATTGCCGCCGCACAGTGTCACGCCGACGCACCGTCCGCGCCAGCGCTGGCGCTGCTGCATCGCCGCGGCCAACGACGCCGCCCCCGCGCCTTCGGCGACGTTGTGCGTGGCGCTGAAGAGCAGGCGCATCGCGGCAGCGACCTCGGCGTCGCTGACCGCGACCACGTCGTCGGCCTCGCGCCG
>JANNJX010000602.1:0-3672 GCA_031396005.1 Burkholderiales bacterium | reverse complement strand
GAAGGGCGCCACCGCGATCGGCATCGCAAGCTCGTCCGCGGAGACTCTCGTGGGCGTGCGCGTGGCGAGCCAGCCGCCGGCGACCACGACCGCCACGGCGGCCACGGCGGCCACGGCGGTCCTTGATTTCGGTGCGCATGGCCACGCGCAGCTTGGCGTCGAGGTTGGACAGCGGCTCGTCGAACAGGAACACCTGCGGGTCGCGGACGATGCAGCGCCCCATCGCCACGCGTTGTCTTTGTCCGCCCGACAACTGCCGCGGAAACCGATCGAGCAAGGGCGCCAGGCCGAGGATGCCGGCGGCCTTGCCGACGCGCTCGTCGATGAAGGCCTTGTCCTTCTTGGCCAGCGTCAGCGAGAAGGCCATGTTGTCGCGCACCGTCATGTGCGGGTACAGCGCGTAGTTCTGGAACACCATCGCGATGTCGCGCTCTTTGGGCGGCACCTGATTGACGACCTTGTCGCTGATGGCGATCTCGCCGCCGCTGATGTTCTCCAGCCCGGCCACCATGCGCAGCAGCGTGCTCTTGCCGCAGCCCGAGGGGCCGACGAGCACGGTGAACGAGCCGTCGGGAATCTCGATGGAAACGCCGTGCAGCACGGCGGTTTCGCCGAAGCGCTTCTGCACGTTGCGGATGCTGACGCTGGCCATCGCAGGGCTTCTTTCCCGTTGCTGTGTCGCGGAAGCAAGTTGTATGATGACCCGATCACCATGTCAATTGCGGTATTTACCCCAAATCCTCAGAAACTGCAGACGGCGCGCCTGTCGGACCGTCTGGCGGCACTGATCGAGGCGCAGATCGACGGCGGCGCGCTGATCACCGGCGCTCAGCTTCCCACGGAGCAGCAGCTCGCCGTGGCGCACGGCGTGTCGCGCACCGTCGTCCGCGAGGCGGTGCACCAGTTGAAATCGCAAGGCCTGGTGCGCTCGCGCCAGGGCTCGGGCGTGTACGTCACCGACCCGCCGGCGCACCGCGCGCTGGCGTTCGACCCGATGCTGCTCGAATCGATGGACGCCGTGGTGCAGATGGTCGAGCTGCGGCGCGTCATCGAAGGCGAGATGACGGCGCTGGCAGCGACGCGGGCCACGCGCGCGCAGCAGGCGGCGCTCAAGCGCGCGCTGCTGGCCATCGACGCCGCCACCGGGCGCGGCGAGCTCGGCGTCGAGGAAGACCTGGCGTTTCACCGCTGCATCGGCGAGGCCACCGGCAACCCGCAGTTCGTGCGCCTGCTCGGCATCCTCGAAGCCTATTTGCGCGACGCGATGACCGTGACCAAGGGCTACGAGTCCAAGCGCGCCGACTTCATGGCCCAGGTCCGGCGCGAGCACCGCGCGATCGTCGACGCCGTGGTCGCCGGCAACCCCAAAGCCGCGCGCGCCGCGGCGATAGAGCATCACCTCAACGGCGAGCGGCGGTTGATCGTCAGCGGCGTCATCAAACCGTCGCGCGTGAAAGGCAGACGTTGATGCCGAAGTTCGCCGCCAACCTGTCGATGCTCTACACCGAGCACGGTTTCCTCGACCGCTTCGCTGCCGCGGCCGCCGACGGCTTCGAGGCGGTGGAGTATCTGTTTCCCTACGAGCACCCCGCCAACGTGCTCGCCGCGCGCTTGAAGGACAACGTCTTGCAGCAAGTGCTGTTCAATGCGCCACCGGGCGATTGGGCCAGCGGCGAACGCGGCACCGCCTGCCTGCCCGGCCGCGAGGCGGAGTTCCGCGCCGGCGTGATGCAGGCGATCGAGTACGCCCGCGCGCTCGGCTGCCCGCGCATCCACCTGATGGCCGGCCTGGCCTTCGAGGGGGCCGATCGCAGCACGCTGCGCGCCACCTACCTCGCCAACCTCGCCTGGGCAGCCGCGCAGGCCAGCGACATCGATTTCCTGATCGAGCCGATCAACACGCGCGACATTCCGCGCTTCTTCTTGAACCGCCAGGATCACGCGCACGAGATCGTCGTCGAGATCGGCGCGCCGAACCTGAAGGTGCAGATGGACCTGTACCACTGCCAGATTGTCGAAGGCGACTTGGCGAAGAAGATCGAGCTGTACTTGCCGACGGGGCGCGTCGGCCACATGCAGATCGCCGGTGTGCCCGCGCGCCAGGAGCCGGACACAGGGGAGATCAACCACCCCTACCTGTTCGAGTTGATCGACCGGCTCGGCTGGAACGGATGGATCGGCTGCGAGTACCGGCCGCGAGCTACCACCTCGGCCGGCCTGGGCTGGATGAAAGGCACGGCATGAAACTCCTGATCACCGGCGGCGCCGGCTTCATCGGTGCACGACTGACGCGCACGCTGCTCGCGCGCGGCTCGCTGGCCGCTGCGCGCCTCGAGCAGATCGTGCTCGCCGATCAGTTTGCGCCACCGGCGGACCTGATGGCCGACAAGCGCGTGCGCGCGCTCACCGGGCCGCTGCTGGATCAATGCGCGGGCTTTGCGGCCGAGCGCTTCGATGGCGTGTTCCACCTCGCGTCGGCGGTCAGCGGCGAGTGCGAGCTCGACTTCGACCTCGGCATGCGCTCGAACCTCGACTCGACACGCGCGCTGCTCGACGCGTTGCGCCGGGCGGGCAACACGCCGCGCATCGTCTTCTCGAGCTCGGTCGCCGTCTTCGGGCCCGACCCTGGCCAGCCGCTGCCGGCCGTCGTTGCCGACGACACGCTGCCGGCGCCGCAAACGTCTTATGGTTCGCAGAAGCTGGTGTGCGAGCACCTGATTGCCGACATGACGCGCAAAGGTTTCATCGACGGCCGCAGCGCGCGCCTGATGACGGTGACGGTGCGCCCCGGCAGGCCGAACGCCGCGGCGTCGTCGTTTTTTTCCGGTGTGATCCGCGAGCCGCTGGCGGGGGTCGAGGCGATCTGCCCGGTCGATGCGAGTGTGTCGCACCCGGTGCTGTCGCCGGCGCGCACGACCCTTGCGCTGATCCGCATCTATGAAGCCTCGCGCGGCGAACTGCAAGGCCGGCTGGCGCTGAACCTGCCGGCGCTGAACGTGACGGTGCAACAGATGCTCGACGCGCTCGAAACGGTGGCAGGTGCGAAGGTTCGCGCGCTGGTGAAGTTTCAGCGCGACGAGCGCATTGCCGGCATCGTCGCCAACTGGCCGCAGGGCGCGAGCGCGGCGCGGGCGAACGCGCTCGGTCTGCGAGCCGACGCTTCGTTCGAAGACATCATCCGCCAGCACATCGCCGACCAGAAAGGACCTCGCGCATGAACACGATCGACCTGAAGAACCGTGTGGCCGTCGTCACCGGCGGCGCGCAGGGCATCGGCTACGCGGTGGCCGAGCGCTTCATCGCCTCGGGCGCGCAGGTGGTGCTGTGGGACATCGACACAACGCTGCTCGCCAAAGCGCAGACGGTGTTGGGCGCAGCGGCGACCAGCGCCAGCGTCGAGCTCACCGACGCCGATGCCGTCGCTGCGGCGACGGCCGCTGTGCTCGCACGCCACCAGCGCATCGACATCCTGGTCAACAACGCCGGCATCACCGGCGGCAACGCGCCGACCTGGGAGCTCACGCCCGAGATGTGGCGGCGCACGATCGACGTCAACCTCGTCGCGCCGTACCTCACCTGCCACAGCGTCGTGCCGGCGATGATCGAACAAGGCTACGGCCGCATCGTCAACGTGGCCTCGGTCGCCGGCAAGGAAGGCAACCCCAACGCCAG
>JANNJX010000588.1:0-9074 GCA_031396005.1 Burkholderiales bacterium | reverse complement strand
CTTGCGAGGACCTGATCGCGGTGGCTGGTTGCGCCAGAAGGTCTGGGCGCCACACGCCGCCACCATCGTCATTGGCGTGAGCTTCGTCATCACGCTCCTGCTGGCCGGCCGCTGGGCCTACACCGACGTGCTGGCCGATCTGGCGCAGGCCATGGACGCCGGGTCGGTCAGCCTGCTGTTGCCGATCCTGCTGTTGACTGCGCTGTATGTCGGTGCGTTGATCGGCGGCCTCACCGCGGGTCGCTGGCAATCCGTTCGCGTGTCGGCATTGCAAGTCCTTCGATGCTTCGCTGGTGGCGTCGTGATGGGCTGGGGAAGCCTGCTCATCCCCGGTTCGAACGACGGACTCATCTTGATCGGCATTCCGCTTCTGCGCCCTTACGCCTGGTTGGCGTTTGCAAGCATGTTCGGGGCGATTGCCGCCGCTATGCTCGTCCAAGGTTTCTTGGGCCGTCAGGTAGTCCGCGATGGCGGAAGGGTCTGACGGCGTCATGCGTTGGGCTCGCAGCAGCCTTCTCGGGAGCTGACGCTCGCGCGCGACTGCTCATGGCCGAGCCTGTGTGAGAACGCAAGAACGCAGTGAGGGCAGCTTGGTTTGGCGACCGAGGTGACAGCACCGCTTTTAGAGGGCTTCGTGGATCCACAGTTGGTACTGCGAGCCGATATCCGTTCTTGATTGGTTTGTTTCGAGCGCAATGCACGTTCGCGCAGAACAAGGCGCTTATGCGCCCGCGAGTCTCATCGCCTTTATCGTTTTGGCAATGCCCAGGATGCTCATCACCCGCTTGAGGTTGTAAGCCAGGACGTGCAGGCTCCTCTCTGTGCCGACGTTAGCGAGTCGGCGCGTCAGGAAGTGCGCCGAACCCATCCAGTGCTTCAGTGTTCCGAAGACATGCTCGATGATGCTTCTTCGCAGCGTCATTGCATCGGGCTTGCGGTCAAGGCGGCGCTGCATGGCCTCGATCACTGCTTCGTGTTCCCAGCGACGCACCCGCCGTTCGTCGCCGGTCGTGCATTGCGCCTTGATCGGGCATTGGGGGCACACGGAGGTGTAGTAGGTCTGGATGCTCAGCCCGTTCTCGATGCTCGTGTGATGTCGGCGTAGCCGCCGTCCGGCTGGACACTGGTACTCGTCGTCCCGGACGATATAGATGAAGTCCGCCTTGCTGAACCGGCCCTCTGCCTTGCTGTTGGAGGTCATCGGCTTGGGCACGTAGGGAACGATGCCCTGCTCACTGCAGGCTTTGATCTGCGGCCCGCTGAAGTAGCCTCGGTCGGCGAAGGCCTGGAGCCTACGCTTGTCCATCGCCTCGCGCGCGGCCAGCGCAATCTTCGTGAGTTGCGCGTGATCGGTCCCGACGTTGGTCACCTCGTGCGCGACGATGAGGTGGTGCTTGGCGTCCACGGCCGCCTGGACGTTGTAGCCGACCAGGCCTGTTCCCTTGGCCTGCGAGATCATCGAGCGTGCATCGGGATCGGTCAGCGAGAGCTGCACGTCGGGCTGGCGCGTCAATCGGTCCTTAATCCGGTCCATGCGGCGCATCTGGTCGCGCAACGTCTTGATCTTCTCCTGCAGCCGCTCTGTCTTGGCCTCAATCTCCACCGGTTGTGTGCGGTCTGCCGTCTCCAGCGCGTCCAGGTAGCGCTGGATGCTCTGCTCGATCTGCTGCTGGCGCTTCTCGATCTTGCCCGGCGTGAAGTTGCGATCGCGGCTGTTGACCGCCTTGAACTTGCTGGCGTCGATGGCCACGATGGCCCGCATGAACAGCTTCAGGTCCCGGCATATCACGACGAAGCGGCGGCAGACGTTGCGGATGCCCGCGCCGTTGTCGCGACGGAAGTCAGCGATGGTCTTGAAGTCCGGCGCCAGGCGGCCGGTCAGCCACATCAGCTCGACGTTGCGTTGCGCTTCGCGCTCCAACCGGCGGCTCGACTGAATGCGGTTCAGGTAGCCATAGATGTAGATCTTCAGCAGGACTGCCGGGTGATACGACGGGCGGCCTGTCGCGGCAGGATCAGTTCCCTCAAAGCCGAGCCCCAGAAGATCCAGCTCCTCGACAAAGGCATCCACAACCCGCACTGGGTTGTCCTCGCAGATGTAGTCGTCGAGACACTCTGGCAACAACGTGACCTGGCTGCGGTCCTCTCCCTCGATGAATCGCTTCATGAGCCCCCTCCAGAACAGGTTGCTTCAATTTAGGCGATCCACGCGTTTTCACACAGCCTCGGCCGGGTGCAGCCCGGCTGCAGTGAATTCTCAGGATCGGCTGACCGCCAGATTGCTGACGTTGGAGCGGCCTGATCCGAACGCGTGCTATGGGTCGATTGCCGCGCTCACCACGCGCGCGCGAATGATCGCGATGCGAGTGCAGCGAACCTTCGCGCGCCGCAATTCACCGTTCCCTCTGTCGCCAGAGCAGCCGCTCGAGTGCCACGAACTCGCGCATTCGAATCCGGTTGGCCCCGAAGCCCCGAAGCTCAATCATTTGATCTGAAGCGGCGCAACGCTCGCGAGGGCCTCGTTCGACACCTCAAAACGCGCGCAACAGCCGCCGCGGCTCAAAGGGTACTGCGAACTTCGTCCCGCCGAACTGACCGCAGAAGCGTCTCACGGCGCCGGCACCGCGATCCGGTTGCCCGGCACGATCTGCGCCTGATACGTGAAGACCTCGCGGCTCTTCGGCTGCACCGTCACCTTGATCCACTGCACGTCGTTGTTGCCGTTGGCCGCGTTGTTGCCGAAGGTCTCGATACGCGTGAAGTTCTCCAGCCGCAGGCCGGCCGCATTGAGAAACGGCTTGTCGATGCGGTGGTAGTGCGAGTCGCCGTGCACATAGGCCACGGGTTTGCGAAAGGCCACCACCTCGTCGCGCAGCGCAATCAGGTAATCCTTGAAGCCGTCGGGCGCGCCGTCGGTCTGCGCGAGTGTCTTTGCATCGCGCAGCGGGGCGCGTGTCGGGTCGCTCGCGTCCCAGCCGGGGTTGGCCTGCGCGACGATCATCACTGCGGCCGAGCGGCGCGTGGTGGCCACGGCGAACGACTCGCGCAGCCACTTGATGTTGGCGGCGTTGCGCGCGGCGTACTCGGCCGGGTCCGGCGCGGTGTCGCAGAGGTTGTTGCACGAGCCCTGCACGTTGAGCGTCACGTAGGTCACGCGGCCCACCGTCCAGCGGCGGTTCTCGACGCAAGGCACCAGGCCGCCGCCGAAGCCCAGGCACAGCGCGTCGGTCTGCACCTCCTGGCGCAGCTTGCGCTGGCCGTGCGAGAACGGCGTGCCGAACAGGATCACGCGCTCGCGGTCGAGGCGTTCGAGCGAGTTGAAGCCGCCGTTGCTGGCGCGGTCGCAATCGGTCCAGTCGTTGTCGCCGGGGGTGAACCTGGCCGGCGCGCGCAGCGAGTTCAAGAAGCCCAACGCCTGATGGTACAGGTTGTCGTCGCACGGGCTGTTGGAGCCGGCTTTCAAGTCACCGTCGTGCACGGTGAACTTCAGGCGCTGCGCGTTCATGTCGGCAATCAGGTTGGGCACGCCGACGCTGCTCTGCAGCGCGGCGTAAGGCAGGTCGCCCCACAGGCCGATGGCATAGCTGATGTCTTCATCGTCGTCGTCGCGCTCGTGGGCCTGCGCGGGCGCGATGGCGGCCAGGGCGAGCACTACGGCGAGCGATACGCCGAGCGTGCCGCTCGCAAGGCGGTGCAGGGTCTTCTTCTGTCGGTTCATGTCGGCTCCGTGGGGCGGGGATGTTGTTGTCAGGCCATGTCGGCCGCGCCGATCACCGTGCGCGGCGCTTCGAACGGCCGCGTGCGCACGGCCTCGACGAGCATGAGGTAGTAGTCGAGCGAGGCCGTGATGCGCCCCGGTGTCTTGGCCAGGTCGTCCCAGCGCCGCAGCGACACGGCCTGCGCGGCGTGCGGCAGCGTGGCGAACAGGTTCACCTCGTCGGGCGACATCGGGCCGCCCTGCAGCCGCAACGTGTGCACCGACGCCGGCGACAGCGTCTGCGCATACGGCGGATCCACAGCGACGAGGTAGCGCTTGGTCTGCACGTGCAGACGGATCGGCTCGATGACCTCGGCGCCGAAGGAGGACGCCAGGAAACCCAGTGCGCGCAGCTCGTGTACGTCGTCGATGGCGGCATCGGGCGCGATGATGTGGCCGATATCGTGCAGCAGCGCGGCCACGACCAGCGGCTGTGGCGCGTCGGCCCATTCGGCCAGCTGTGCGCATTGCAGCGCGTGGGCGCGAGCGGTGACCGGTTCGGCGCGCGCGCCGTCGTAGTGGCCGTGGCCGAACTGGTCGAACAACTCTTCGATCTGATGCACGATGTCGCGATCAGGATGCATCACGGCGTTCATACGAGGCGCCTTCTTAGTTGGGCCGAGACCATGTCGATCACGGCCACCGACACGACGAGCATCAGCAGCACCGCGGCGGTCTGCGCGTACTGAAAGCCTCGGATCACGTCCCACAACACCATGCCGATGCCGCCGGCGCCCACCATGCCGACCACCGACGCCGAGCGCACGTTCGACTCGAAACGGTACAGCGCATACGACGCCCACAGCGGCATCACCTGCGGGATCACGCCGTAAAGCACTTCGGCGACCGGGTGAGCGCCAGTGGCGCGGATGCCTTCGACCGGTTGCGGGTCGATCGCTTCCACCGCTTCGGAAAACAGCTTGGCTAGCACACCCGTCGTGTGCACCCACAGCGCGAGCACGCCGGCAAACGGGCCCAGCCCGACGGCGACGACGAACAGCAGCGCGAACACCATCTCGTTGATGGCGCGGCAGGCGTCGAGGAAACGCCGGATCGGCTGGTGCACCCACCACGGCGTCAGGTTGCCCGCGGCCAGCAGCGCCAGCGGGATCGAGCTGAAGATCGCCAGCGCCGTGCCCCACACGGCGATCTGCAAGGTGACGATCAGCTCCTGCAGGTAGTGCCGCCACTCGCGAAAGTCCGGCGGGAAAAAACCGCTCGCGTACTGCGCCATGTTGTTCGCGTCGCGCAGCAGATCGAGCGGGCGGATGTCAGCGCCTTGCCAACTGCCGGCGAGCAGTGCCAGCAGCAGACCCCAGCCGAACAGCGGCCACCAGCCGGCGGACGGTGGTCGCAGCGCCGGTGCAGCGATCGTGCTCACGCGCCGCCGATCACTTGGCGCTGGCGAGCTGGCGGGTGAGTTCAGAGAGCTTGCCGTCGATTTCGTTCAGGCGTTTGCTCTTCTCGTCGGCCGCCATGTTTGCGTCGTCCTCGACCTTGCCGCGCTCGCGCGCGAGTTCCAGCTGGCGGATCGGCAGCAACTGGTTGTCGTTCGACGGCACGAAGCCGGCGAAGGTGAGGTTCTTCAGAATCTCCTTCTCGCGCGCATCGCGGCCGTAGGCGAGGAAGAAGTCGCGCACCTTCTGTTTGGTGGCGGCGTCGAGATCCTTGCGCCACAGAATTGGGTCGCTGGCGATCAGCGGCGAGCGCCAGACCTCGCGCAACTCGGCGGCCTTGGCGGCGTCCTTGATCTTCATGCGGTCCACGCCGTCGGACGACACGGTGGCCACGTCGATCTGCTTGTTGACCACGGTCAGGATGTTGATCTCGTGGTTGGCGCGCACCATGCGCTTGAAGTCGCGCGTCGCATCGACCTTGTTCTGCGCAAACGCGTAGTAGCCCGGCACGAGCGCGCCGCTGGTCGAGTTCGGGTCGCCGAAACCGAGCGTCAGGTTCGCGCGCGCCTTCAGCACATCGTCGAGCGTGCGGTGCGGGCTGTCCTTGTGCACGACCATCAGGCTCCAGTAACCCTGTGCGCCGTCGGCCTGCGTGACCTTGGCGAAGACCTCGCCGCTGGCGCGATCCACCGCTTCCATGCCCGACTTGTTGCCCATCCAGGCCACGTGCACTTTGTTGAAGCGCATGCCTTCGACGACGCCGCCGTAGTCGGGCGCGAAGAAGGCGTTGACCTTGAGACCCGTGGCCTTCTGCATGTCGTCGAGCAGCGGCTGCCACGCGGTTTTCAGGTTGGCCGACGACTCGGTGGAAATGATGCCGAAGGCGATCTCCTTGACTTGCGCCTGTGCGGCGCCGAACCACAGCGTGGCGGTGACGGCGATGACGGAAAGCGAGGTGCGTCGTTGCATGGTGTTCTCCTGTGTGACGTGGATGGGTCAGGCGGCTTGCAAGGTGGGAAGGGTTGATCGGCGCCGCGCCGCGGCGATGGCTTCTGTGCCGTCGTGCGACAGCAGCTCGTCGGTCTGCTCGCCGTAGAGCTCGGTCAGGCGCTGCGCGCTGAGATCGGCGGTCGGGCCGTCGAACACGACCTCGCCGGCACGCAGCGCGACGGTGCGCGGGCAGTAGGCAAAGGCGAACTGCACCTGGTGCAGCGACACCAGCACCGTCACGCCGCCTTCGCGGTTCAACGTGGCGAGCTGCTCCATCACGCGCCGGCACGAAGCCGGGTCGAGCGAGGCGATCGGCTCGTCGGCGAGCACCACTTGGGCGCCTTGCACGAGGGCGCGCGCGATCGCGGCGCGTTGTTGCTGGCCGCCGGAGAGCGTGGAGGCGCGTTGCCAGGCGCAGGCTTCGATGCCCACGCGTTGCAGCGCATCGAGCGCCATGCGGCGCTCGTCGTCGGTGAAGCGGCCGAGCGCCCAGCGCCAGGCCGGCATGCGGTGCAGCGCACCGGCCAGCACATTGGTCATCACCGGCAGGCGATCGACAAGGTTGAACTGCTGGAAGATCATCGCCACCTGCGAGCGCGTGATGCGGACGTCGCTCGCCAGGCGGCCGCCGTTCTGCACCTCGCAGCCGAGGACAGAGACGCACCCGCCGTTCAAGACGTCGGCACGCTGCAGGCCGGCGATGTGGCGCAACAAGGTCGATTTGCCCGAGCCCGACGCGCCGAGCAGCGCCACCATTTCGCCGCGGCGCAAAGTGAGCGACACGTTCGACAGCGCGGCGCGAGCGCCGAAGCTCTTGTTCAGACTCTGCACTTCAACGGCGGCTGGGATCATCGCGAACTCCTCGAAACGCGCTGATCGTCGGCCGCGCGCGTGACAGCGACGTGTCGGTGCGATGAACCTTGCATCTGCTCGTTGTCACGCGCTGTTCACGCATAGCCGCGATGCTCCTGATTCTCAGGTTGGACGGAGGGCTCGCGATGAAATGGACGGGCTGCATGCGCGATGCCGCGCGCGCGTTCACCAACCGCTCGTGGAGGTAAGTGCTCGAAGCCAACGGCAACAACATCGGCGACTTCAACATGATCGACGCCGACACGACGCTCGTAATCGAACGCGACAACGGCGAGGGCGATCCGACGAATGCCTGCACCGGCGCGCCGCAGCCGAACTGCCAGAACGTGCCGGCGAAGTTCAAGCGCAACTACAAGATCGATCTGTCGCAGGCCGATGCGGAGGGCGTGGTGAAGAAGGTCGGCTACATCGACCTGATGAACATCGCCGACCCGAAGGCCGTGGCCAGGCGCGGCGGTAAAGGAGGCCGCTTCACTTTCCCTTTCGTGACGATCGAAGACGTGGACATCGTCGATGGCGAACACATCATCGTCGCCAACGACAACAACTACCCGTACTCGATGGGCCGCGCGCTCGGCAAGCAGGACGACAACGAGTTCATCCTGCTGCATGTGCCTGAACTGTTGAAGGCGCGATAGGGCTCGATGCCGCCGCGCTTCGGCCTGCTGATCGGAGCGCAGTTCGCTTCCGCGCTGGCCGCCAACGCGCTGCTGATCGTCGCCATCGCGCTGCTGGTGCAGCAGGGCCTGCCGGGCTGTTGGGCGCCGCTGCTGAAGTTCGGCTTCACGCTCAGCTACGTGCTGCTCGCTCCCTTCGTCGGGCCGCTGGCCGACGCGTTTCCGAAAGCGCACGTGATGGCGGCGATGAACCTCGTCAAGGTCATCGGCGTCTTGGCATTGCTGGCGGGCGTGCATCCGGTGGCCGCACTCGCCATCGTCGGCTTCGGCGCCGCGGCGTATGCACCGGCCAAGTACGGCCTCGTCACCGAGCTCGTCGGGCCCGCAGGCCTGGTCGCAGCCAACGCTTGGCTCGAGATCACCGTGGTCTGCGCGGTCTTGCTCGGCACGGTGCTGGGCGGGTTCCTCATCAGCCCGTGGGTCGTGACGTCGGGCTGGGCACAGCAGACCCAGGGCTGGGCTCGCCGAGGCGCTGACCTTGTCACTGCTGCTGTTGCTCGCGCTGTACGCGCTGGCGAGCGTGCTCAACCTCGGCGTTCCCGACAGCGGCGCGCGCTACCCGCGCTGCGCGTTGCACCTGGGCGAGCTGTTGCGCGACTTCAGCCGCGCCAACCGCGCGTTGTGGCGTGACGAGGAGGGCGGCTTGTCACGGTGGACAAGCACGGCCGCTACGCCTACGTCACGCTGCAAGAGGCCAACGGCATTGCCGTGCTCGACCTGCGCCAACGCCGCTTCGAGAAGATCTACAACCTCGGACTGAAAGACTTCTCCTTGCCCGGCAACGAGATCGATCCGAACGATCAGGATGGGCAAGCCCGCCTGCGCAACGTGCCGGTGATGGGGCTCTACCAGCCCGACGCCATCGCCACCTACGAGCACCGCGGCCGAACCTACCTGGTGATGGCCAACGAAGGCGACGCCCGTGACAACGGCAGCGGCGACAGCGAGGACGAACGCCGCGGCTCGGCGGGAAACGCTTCCGTGGAGTACGTTGCCGACGGCAGTGAACTCGGCCGGCTGACCTTGTCGAACATCGACTCCGTGCGCGGCGGGCCGCTCGTGAAGTTCGGCGCCCACTCGTTCTCGATCCGCGATACGGACGGCAGAATCGTTTTCGACAGCGGCAGCCAGCTCGACCGCGAAGCCATCCGCCTGGGCATCTACGACGACGGCCGCAGCGACAACAAGGGCGTCGAGCCCGAGGGTGTGGCGCTGCTGCGCGTCAAGGGGCGCACGCTCGCCTTCATCGGCCTGGAACGCACGCTGAAGTCGGCCGTCGCGGTGTACGACATCACCGATCCGACGAAGGCCCGCCTTCTCGACATGATCGTCAGCGAGGGCGACGTCTCGCCGGAGGGTCTGAAGGCGTTCCGCGCCGGC
>JANNJX010000467.1:0-3886 GCA_031396005.1 Burkholderiales bacterium | reverse complement strand
ACTGCCGCTGGCGGCGGTCGCGGTGCTCGCCACGGCCACGCTCGCAGCGGCGCGTGAGCCGTTCACCAAGGAAGAGTTGAAGGCGATGGACGAGAAGCTGACGGCGTCGGCCAAGCGCGGCTACGACATGTGGTACGGCGCCCGCGCCGACATGGCCAACAACGGCCTGGCCTGCGCCAACTGTCACCCGGACGCGGCGGCGACCAACCCGCACACGTTCCCCAAGTTCATGCCGCAGACCGACAAGGTCATGGCCTACCGCGACATGGTCAACTGGTGCATCGAGAACCCGCAGGGCGGCAAGCCGCTCGATGTGAACAGCGCCGACATGGTGGCGCTGGAGGCTTACTCGTTCTACCTGCACCGCGGCGTCGCCATCGATACCGGGCTGCAAACCCGCCAGCCCGCCGGGCCGACGCCCAAGAGCGCTCGCGGCCTGAACGTCAAGGGCACCGGCATTGGCTTCGACAAGTGATCTCGTCGCGGCGGCGCTGCTGGTCGGCCTGTCGTGCGGGCAGGGCGCCGCGGCCGAGCAGGCGTGCAACGGTGCTGAGTCGTCGTTGCCGTCGGCGCGTTTTCAAGACAACGGTAACGGCACCGTCACCGACGTGGAGTCGAAGTTGATGTGGATGCGTTGTTCGAGTGGTCAGCAGTGGCAAGGCTGGCGCTGCGTCGGTGCCGCCGAGTCCTTCGGCTGGGCCGACGCGCATCAGCATGCCGACCGAGTCAGCCGCGACGCCAGCGCCTTCTTCAACGACTGGCGCGTGCCGGCGCTGCGCGAGCTGGCGACGATCACCGACCGCGGCTGTAACGACCCACGCACGAACGTGTCGATTTTCCCCGGCACGCCGGCAGCGCCGTTCTGGTCATCGACGCCGCGTCCCGGTGAGCGTGACGGGCAACGTGTGCTTGCGCTCCACTTCGGCCCTGGCGGCGTGATGCTGGCGCGCAAGGACGAGCGTTTTCACGTGCGACTCGTCCGCACCGGGCCTTGAGGCGCGCATGCGAACGAGTCCGCTCTCGCGTCGGCGGTGTCTGCTCCGGGGGGCGGGCGCGATGGCGTCGCTCGGCCTCGCGGCGCTGCCCGCGGCACGCGCTGCGAAGGTCGATGCCGCCGGCGCCTTCGCGGCAAAGACCTTTGCCGCGGCCATCGGCGCGCTCGGCGGCGTGCCGGCGCCCAGTGCGTTGATCACGCTCGACGCGCTCGCGCTCGCCGACAACGGCGCCATCGTGCCGGTGACGGTATCGAGTGCCTTGCCCGGCACGCGCGAGATCGTGCTGCTGGTCGACGGAAACCCGCAACCGGTGGCCGCGCAGTTCACCATTCCCGTCGGCACCGAAGCCTTCGTCGTCACGCGCATCCGCATGGCGGGCAACGGCACGGTTTACGCGGCGGTGCGCACCGACGACGGCCTGTATGCCGCTGCGCGCGCGATCGAGGTCACAGTCGGTGGCTGTGGTTGAGGCCTCGATGAGCCAGCCGATCCGCATCCGCTGCCGCCTGCGCGGCGACACCGCCGACGTGCAGATCCTGATGCCGCACCCGATGGAAACCGGCCTGCGCGCCGACGAATCCGGCGCGCTGGTGCAGGCACACCACATCACCGATGTGACAGTGACGCTGGCCGAGCGCGCCGTTTTCGCGGCGCGCATGAGCATTGCGGTGTCGCGCGACCCCTTGATCGCTTTTCGTTTCAGAGGCGCTCGTGCTGGCCAGCGCCTGCGTGTGGTCTGGAACGACAGCCGCGGCCAGACACGAGCCGAAGAAGCCGTGATCGGCTGACAGCGTTTTTGTTTTGTTGTTGAAGGAGACTCTCGATTAAAACCCGCAACCGCCGCATCTTCATGCTGCACGTGATCACCGGCGCCACCGCGCTCGCTGCCCACGCGACGACACAGGCCCAAGCCTCGGCACCGGCGCAGACGCCGAGCGACGTGCCGGTGAAAGAGACCGACGCCTACCCGAAGTCGATGGGCTTTCGCATCAACACCGCCAACGTCGACAAGGCCAAATTCCCGCGCCACGAGGTTGCGCAAAAGTGCAGCGGCTGCCAGTTGTTCAGCGGCAAGGCGGGTGAGCCGATGGGCACCTGCTCGTTCTTCAAACGGCCGGTGCCGGTGGACGGCTGGTGCCGCAACTTCAAGCCGCCGAAAGCGGTGTGAGGCCGCGCGAGCAAAGCAGCCACCCGGCCCAAGGAGGAGACGACGATGAGTTTTCGTGATGCGTTCGTGGCCAGTTCGCGGCGCGGCCTGTTGGTTGTGGCGCTGTTGACAGGCAGCTTGCTGCTCGCTGCGTGCGAGCGCCCAGACTCCGACCAGCGCGGCCCGCGCGGCTCGTCGCAGATCCAGCTGAACAAGCCGAGCGCGGTGACGGCGCTGGCCGACCTGAACAGCATCCCCGCGCCGGAGGAGCCGGCCGACGCCGAGTCGCCACCGACCAGCGAAGTCTTCGTCAACGTCACCGTGCTCAACGACATCAGCGCCACCGAGTTTTCGCGCCTGATGCAGGCCTTCTCGACCTGGGTCTCGCCCGAGGAAGGCTGCGAGTTCTGCCACAACACCGACAAGATGGAGTCCGACGAGAAGTATCCCAAGATCGTGGCGCGGCGCATGATCGAGATGACGCGCAAGCTCAACACCGACTGGAAGCAACATGTCGGCGAGACCGGCGTCACCTGCTGGACCTGCCATCGCGGCCAAGCCGTGCCGACCGGCGACTGGTTCAACGGCAAAGGTCCGATGCAGACGGTGTCGTAGTTGGGTTACCGCGCCGGCCAGAACACGCCGGCCGCCCATGCCGGCGGCTCCTCGCTGCCGGGCGATCCACTGGCGCAGTTCCTCACCACCGGCGGCAACGAAATCCGCGTGCAGTCGACCACGGCGCTGCCGACGCGCCAGGAGCCTGCGGGCGTGAAGAGCGCCGAATGGACCTACTCGCTGATGATGTACATGTCGGGCTCGCTCGGCGTCAACTGCACCTACTGCCACAACACACGCGCCCTGGCGCGCTGGGACGAGAGCACGCCGCAGCGCGTGACGGCGTGGCACGGCATCCGCATGGTGCGCGAGCTCAACACCGACTTCCTGACGCCCCTCGAACCGGTCTTTCCACCCAACCGCCTGGGGCCCCATGGCGACGGCGCGAAAGTCGGCTGCGCAACCTGCCACAAGGGCAGCTTCAAGCCGCTCAACGGCATCAGCCCGTTGACCGATTACCTGGCGCTGTCGGGAGTCGGCAAGGTGCCGGCGGGCACGCCGACGCCGCCGGAGCCGGCAGCGGAGCCGCAGGCGCCTGCCGCGCAGAAAGTGTCCAAGGCGCCGCAAGCTCCGCTGCGCTGAGCAGCAAAGCCGCGATGCGAAAATCAGCACGGGCAATGTCAGCCCGTGCCAGATGAACAAAGCCTTCACCAAAGAGAGCGACCACGAAGACGACGAAGGCGACGGCGCGCCCGCGCTGCCGCCGTTGCCCGCCGGCGCCAAGAACTACCTCACGCCCGCCGGCTACGCGCGCCTGCGCCGCGAGCTGATGGCGCTGCTCGACGACGAGCGGCCGAAGGTCGTCGAGGCCGTGTCGTGGGCGGCGAAGAACGGCGACCGCTCGGAGAACGGCGACTACCTCTACGGCAAGAAGCGCCTGCGCGAGATCGACCGCCGCATCCGTTTTCTGACCAAACGCCTGGACATCGCCGAAGTTGCCGACCCGGCGCTGCACCACGGCAGCGACCAGATCTTCTTCGGCGCCACCGTGACCTACGCCGATGAAGACGGCGCCGAGCGCACGGTGACGATCAAGGGCATCGACGAGGCCGACAACCTGGCCGGCGAGGTGAGCTGGATTTCGCCGATCGCGCGCGCGCTGCTGAAGGCGCGCGAGGGCGACGAGGTG
>JANNJX010000522.1:0-7678 GCA_031396005.1 Burkholderiales bacterium | reverse complement strand
CTCCTCGGCGTTACGCCGGCGCGCCGGCGCGCGGCATCGATGCAGCGCCCGATGCAGCACCTGCCGGCCGCTGCGCCGCTTGCGGCTTGCCGATGTCGAAGACGCGCTGCGCCGGCAGAACCTCGAGGTGCCGGCCGGCCGCATCGAGAGCCAGCAGCGCGAATTCAGCGTCACCTCGCGCACCGACCTGAACACCGTGACGCAGTTCGCCGAGATCGCGGTCAAGCAGGTCGGCACGTACACCGTGCGCCTGCGCGACGTCGGCCGCGTCGAAGAGTCGGCCGCCAGCGAGCGCAGCTACGTGCGCCTCAACGGCGTGCCCTCGATCTCCACCGGCATCATCCGCAACGCCACCGCCAACCCGCTCGAAGTCTCACAAGGCGTGCGCGACCTGATGCCGCAACTGCAGCGCGACCTCCCGCCGCAGTTGAAGGTGATCCAGGCCAACGACAACTCGGTCTTCATCGACCGCTCGATCCGCTCGGTCTACACCACGGTGGCCGAAGCGGTGGCGCTCGTCGCGCTGGTGGTGTTCGTCTTCCTGCGCACGCTGCGCGCGTCGATCATCCCGCTGGTGACGATTCCGGTGAGCCTGATCGGCGCCTTCGCGCTGATGGCCGCGGCCGGTTTCACGATCAACACGCTGACGCTGCTGGCGCTGGTGCTGGCCATCGGCCTGGTGGTCGATGACGCGATCGTGGTACTGGAGAACATCTTCCGCCACATCGAGGAAGGGCTGACGCCGTTCCAGGCGGCGATCAAGGGCGCGCGCGAGATTGCGTTTGCCGTCGTCGCCATGACGCTGACGCTGGCCGCTGTCTTCGCGCCGCTGGCGTTCACGCCTGGCCGCACCGGCCGGCTGTTTGCCGAGTTCGCGTTGACGCTGGCCGGCGCGGTGATCGTCTCCGGCTTCGTCGCGCTGACGTTGACGCCGATGCTGTGCAGCAAGCTGCTGCGCCACAACCCGAGCCCCGGCTGGTTCGACCGCACGATGGAAAGGCTGCTCGTCAAGATGACGGCCGGCTACCGCAGCCTGCTCGGCGCGGTGCTCAACCAGCGCTGGATCGTGCTCGTCGTCATGCTGGCCAGCGCCGCCGGCAGCTGGTGGCTGTTCTCCACCGCCAAGAGCGAGCTCTCGCCGATGGAAGATCGCGGCGTGATCCTGCTGCCCGTCACAGCGCCCGAAGGCTCGACACTCGACTACACGGTGCGCTACCTCGACGCAGTGGGCAACATCGCGATGCAGCAGCCCGACTTCGACCGCGTCTTCGTCTTTCTCGGCGGTGGCGGCAACAGCAGCGTCGCCCAAGGCACGGTGATCCTGCGCGCCAAGGACTGGAGCGAGCGCACGCGCAGCACGCAGGCGGCAGCGCGCGCGATGCAGCCGCAGCTCTCGGCGCTGCCCGGCGTGACGGCTTTCCCGATCACGCCGCCCAGCCTCGGCCAGGGCTTCCGCTCGCAGCCGATCAACTTCGTCGTCGTCACCAATGACTCGTACGAGAACCTGCAGCGGGCAACGCAGGCTATCGTCGCCGAGATGCAGAAGAACCCGGGTTTCATCCAGCCCGACACCGATCTGCGCTTGAACAAACCCGAGCTGCTGATCGAGGTCGATCGCGACCGCGCGGCCGATCAGGGCGTGGCTGTCGATCAAGTGGCGCGCACGGTCGAGACGATGCTCGGCGGCCGCAACGTCACGCGCTACAAACGCGGCTCGGATCAGTACGACGTCATCGTGCAGACGGTTGCCGCCGGCCGGGCGACGCCGGACGACATCGAAAAACTCTTCGTGCGCACGCGCAACGACACGATGGTGCCGCTGTCGTCGCTGGTCAAGGTGCGCGAGTCGGTGGCGGCGCGCGAGTTGAACCACTTCAACCAGCGCCGCTCGGTGACGATCACCGCCAACCTGGCGCCGAACTTCGCGCTCGGCGAAGCGCTGGCCTTCATGGACGCCACCGCGGCCAAGGTGCTCGAGCCCGGCTACGCCACCGAGTTGAACGGCGTCAGCCGCGAGTTCCGCGCCTCGTCGGGCGCGCTCGGCCTGGTGTTCGTGCTGGCGCTGGTCTTCATCTTCCTCGTGCTGGCGGCGCAGTTCGAAAGTTTTGTCGACCCGTTCATCATCCTGCTCGCGGTGCCGCTGTCGATGGTCGGCGCGCTCGCGGCGCTGCAACTGGCCGGCGGCACGTTGAACGTCTATTCGCAGATCGGCCTGGTGACGCTGATCGGTCTGATCACCAAGCACGGCATCCTGATCGTCGAGTTCAGCAACCAGTTGCGGCAGCAGGGCAAGGAGGTCCGCGATGCGGTGATGGAAGCCGCCACGCTGCGCCTGCGCCCGATCCTCATGACGACCGGCGCGATGGTGCTGGGCGCCTTGCCGTTGGCGCTGGCCACCGGCGCCGGCGCCGAGAGCCGCCAGCAGATCGGCTGGGTCATCGTCGGCGGCATGAGCGTCGGCACGCTGCTGACGATCTTCGTCGTGCCGACGGTCTACACGTGGTTCGCGCGGTCGCGTGTGCCCGGTGAGATCACCGAGTTGGCTACCGGGGACGTGGTGCCGGCGAAGTAGGGCTGCGTTCTGCTTTCGGCCCGTTGCAGAAAGTCAAAGCCTGCTTCGTCGTCAGTTCGCGCTTGGCCCGAGGGCGGCACGGCGCCCGCGCTCATGCTGGAGTACCAGAAATCGCGCGGTCGCCGCACCGCCCTCAGGCCGGTCGAGCCGGTGTTTCTTCGCCACGTCGAAGAAGAACAGCCGCCACCGGCAAGGCGATGGGCGGGCCGCGGGCGCAGCGCATAGGCTTGCCCTTCGCCTTGCAAGCACCGACGTGGGAGCAAGCGAATTGCGGACGTAGGCCAACAGCTGCAACGGGCCGCAAGCCCACAGTCGTCAGGCCGTCCCGGTGTTTGCGGCGCGTCAACCGCTCATCCCGCCCGCGACGCCGCGTGCACGCCGAACACGCCGATCACGATCAGGCCGATGCTCGTCAGCTTCAGCGCCGTCGCCGGCTCCTTGAAGTACCAGAAGCCTATTGCCGCCGTGGCGACGGTGCCGACGCCGGACCAGACGGCGTAAACGACCGACAGGCCGAGCGTGCGGATGACGAAGGTGTTGAGCGCGAACGAGACCGCGTAGAAGACGAAGATCAGCACCGACGGTGTGACGCGCGTGAAGCCGTCGGACAAGCGCATGCTGACCGTGCCGGCGATCTCGAAGACGATCGCGGCGGCGAGCAGCCACCAGGCTTGCGCGAACGTCGGCATGAAATTCACACCAGGCCGTCGAACGGGATCACGTCGACTTCATCGCCGGCGTCGACGTTGCCTTGTTCGTGGTGCAGCACGACCATGCCGTTGGCAACGCTCATGGAGGACAGGATGCCTGAGCCCTGGCTGCCGGTGATCGCCACTTGCCAGCGGCCGTCGGCGCTGAGCGTGACGACGCCGCGCTGGTACTCGGTGCGTCCGGGCTTCTTGCGCAGCGGTGTCGTGCAGGCGGCGCGCAGCAGCGGTTGTGCTGTCTGCGTCATGCCGCTCATCGTGCGCAGCGCGTCGCGCACGAAGGCGTAGAACGTGACCATCACCGCCACCGGGTTGCCGGGCAGGCCGAAGAGGATCGCGTCGTTGATCCTGCCGATCGCCATCGGCCGGCCGGGCCGCATCGCGATGCGCCAGAACAGCACGTCGCCGAGTTCGGCCATGATCTTCTTCGTGTGGTCCGCCTCGCCGACCGAGACGCCGCCGGAAGTGATGACGGCGTCCGCACTCGCTGCTGCTTCGCTGAAAGCGGCGCGCAACGCCGCCGGGTCGTCGCGCACGACGCCGAGGTCGATGACCTCGCAGCCCAGACGCTGAAGCATGCCCCAGATCGTGTAGCGGTTGCTGTCGTAGACGCAGCCTGCGGGCAGCGGCTCGCCGATCGAGCGCAGTTCGTCGCCGGTGGAGAAGAAGGCGACGCGCAGCTTGCGCAGCACTGGCACTTCGGCCTGGCCGAGCGAGGCCAGCAGGCCGAGGTCAGCCGGGCGCAGCAGGCGGCCGGCGTGCAGCGCGGACGAGCCGCGCGTGAGGTCTTCGCCTTTCAAGCGCCGGTTGTCGCCGCTGCGCACGATGTTGGCGGGGATGCGCACGGCGTCAGCCTCGGTCTTGGTGAACTCTTGCGGCACCACGGTATCGAGCCCCCGCGGCATCAGCGCGCCGGTCATGATGCGCACGCAGTGGCCGGCCGGCACGTCGCCGCTGAAGTTCTGGCCGGCAAAGCCGGTGCCGGCGATGCGCAACACCGTGTCGGCGCTGGCCTGCAAGTCAGCGCCGCGCAATGCGTAGCCGTCCATCGCCGAGTTGTCGTGCGCGGGCACGTCGATCGCCGAGACGATGTCGCGCCCCAGCACGCGGCCGAGCGATGAGCGCAGCGCGATGCTTTCAATCGCCGTCACCCGCGGCACCAGGCGCGCAATGAACTCCTGCGCCTGTGCGACAGGCAGCGCGTTCGGGTCGTAGCCGGCGACGCAGGAGGCAATCTGTTCGAGGGTCTGAGAAGTCATTTCAGGTTCAGCAGCATGTGGTGCTTGGCAAAGAATTTGCCGCCGACGCAGATCGCGCGCGGCAGTGTGCCGTAGCGGTTGAACCCGCTGCGCTCGTACAGGCGTTCGGCAACTTCGTTGCCGGCAGTCACGTTGAGCGTGAGCTGATGCAGCCCGGCATCGGCGCCTGCGCGTGCGATGAGGGCGTCGATCAATGCGCGGCCGACGCCGCGGCCTTGCTCTTCGCTGTGAACCATCATGCCGGTGACATGGCCGATGTGCTGCACCTTGATCCGCGCGTCGTGCTCGCAGGTCACGGCGCCGACGAGCCGGGCGCCGCGCAATGCGCCGAGGGTGAAGGCATGCGTGTTCTCGCCGCCCAGGCGCGCCGCGTAGCTCTGCGCGGTGCGCCTCGCTTCGGTGGCGGCGTCGGAGGTGAACGCGTCTGCGTGATGCGCCAGCGCATGATCGCGCAGCGCCTTGTAGGACTCGAGATCGCTCGCCTGCAGCTCGCGCACGATGAGATCGAGCAACCGATTCACTTCTGCAACTGCGCCAGTTCCTGCGCCGTGTTGGCGTTAAAAAACGCCTGCGCCTCGGGGAAGCGCACGGCAACCGCCTTGTGCTGCGCAAACCAGACGTCGATCTTGCGACCGCCGCCTTGCATGAAGACGACCAGGCTTTCCATCAACGCGCTGTCGAGCAGGCAGAACACCGGGTGCGATTGCTCGCGGCCATCGGCCTCATGCGTCACCGCGTAGGCGATGTCGGCCTGCTGCTCGCTCGCCGCGCGTGCGAGTTGCTCGACGAAGTCGAGCGGAAAGTCCGGCGTGTCGCACGGCACCGTCACGAGCCACGGCGTCTGGCATTGCTCCAAGCCGACGAGCACACCCGCCAGCGGCCCGGCGAAGTTGTCGATCGAGTCCGCGTACACCGGCGCGCCGAGCGCCTCGTACGCACCGAGGTTGCGGTTGGCGTTGATCAGCATCGCGCCGACCTGCGGCGAAAGGCGCATCAGCGCATGCATCGCCAGCGGCAGGCCGCGGTGGTTTTGCAGGCCTTTGTCGACACCCCCCATGCGGCTGCCGCGCCCGCCGGCGAGGATGAGGCCGGTGATGTCGCTGGCGTTGATCACGGGATAACTCCTTGCCCAACGTGGTTCTAGCCACCGATGTAATGCATCTCGACCTTGCGCTCCAAGCCCGGCGCGGCGCCCGTGCTGCGCAGTTCGGAGTAGCGGTCGCTGCGATGCGTCCAGATGTCGGCTAACGCACCTGCGATCTGCTCGTCGGTCGCATTCGCTTCGCGCAGCAGATGCCGCAGGTCGTGCCCCTGCGTCGCGAACAGGCAGAGGTACAACTTGCCCTCGGTCGACAACCGCGCGCGGTTGCAATCGCGGCAGAACGCCTGCGTGACGCTGGAGATGACGCCGATCTCGCCGCCGCCGTCGGCATAGCGCCAGCGCTGGGCCGTCTCGCCGTCGGCTTGCGCGCCGATCGGCTCGATCGGGTACATGCTGCCGATGCGCTCGATCAACTCGCGCGACGGCAGCACGTGGTCCATGCGCCAGCCGTTGGTCTCGCCGACGTCCATGAACTCGATGAAGCGCAGCACCACGGCGCCGCCGTAGTGCTCGCGGAACCAGCGCGCCATCGGCACGACTTCGCCATCGTTGGTGCCGCGCTTGACGACCATGTTGACCTTCACCGGCGACAGCCCCGCGGCAAGAGCCGCGTCGATGCCCGCCAGCACGTCAGCCACCGGGAAGGCGACGTCGTTCATGCGCTGGAAGATCGCATCGTCGAGCGCATCGAGGCTAACGGTGATGCGCTTCAACCCGGCGTCGGCCAATGCACGCGCCTTCTTCGTCAGCAGCGAGCCGTTGGTGGTGAGCGTCAGGTCGAGCGGCTCGCCGTCGGCGCTGCGCAGCTCGGCCAGCATCGCGACCAGCGTTTCGAGGTGCTTGCGCAGCGTTGGCTCGCCGCCGGTCAAACGAATCTTTTTCACGCCGTGTGAGGCGAACACACGCGCCAGCCGGGTGATCTCTTCGAAGCTCAGCAGCGAGGTCTGCGGCAGGAAGGCGTAGTCGCGGTCGAACACCTCCTTGGGCATGCAGTAGCTGCAGCGGAAGTTGCAGCGGTCGGTGACCGAGATGCGCAGATCGCGCAGCGGGCGGGCGCGCGTGTCGGTGAGCAGGCCGCTGGCCGGCCGCACCTGCGCCGGCACGCGCGGCAGCACGGCGCGGTGGCGCTGCTCGGCGATCGGGATCACCGCGGCTTTGCGCGGATGCGAGGGTGGCAGTGAGGCTTCGCCCATCCAGTCATTGTGCGGCATACGCTTTCCGTGCAACCGCCGCGGATCCGGCTCTGCCGGTCCGCCAGCGGTGCCCCTTGAGGGGAGGCGGCGCAGCCGCTTCGGGGTGGTCGTCAGTTCGTCAGCCTGCGCGCACCGTCGAAGCGTTGCAGCCAGTAGCTGCTGCGCATCGGCTCCAGCCGCACCACGGCGCCCGTGCGCGGCGCGTGGATGAAGCGGCCGTCGCCGATGTAGATGCCGACGTGCGAGTTGGCGCGCTGCAGCGTGTTGAAGAACACCAGATCGCCGGGCTGCAACTCGAAGCCCGGCACGTCGACGAAGCGCGCCGCGCCGGCCTGCTCCTGCGAGCGCCGCGGTAGCGTGACGCCGAGGTGGCTCTGGAACAGGTGGCGCGTGAAGCCGCTGCAATCGAAGCCGTTTTCGATGTCGTTGCCGCCTAACCGGTACGGCACACCGACGAGGCCGATCGCCGAGACCAGCAACTCGGCCACGCGCGGGTCCGGCGCAATTTCGACCGTCGTGCGGCGGTCCAGCGGCGTGCGCGGCGGCGGCGCTGTAGCACAGCCCCACAGCGCGCTCAAGAGCAACAGCGCGGCGAGAGGGGCGGCACGGCGGATCGGCATCGGGTGGAGGGTAACTTCAGTCGAATGAAAAATCAATCGCGACAATGGTTTACAGACTTTATTGCATGTGAAGTCTAGATGTGAGCGGGAGCCCGTCACGTCAGCACCTCGTCAGCGCGCGCCGCGCCAATAGGCCAGCGCTGCGCGCACGCACACAATGAGGGCAAGGAGACAACGCCATGTTCAATGCGCTCTGGCTGCAAAAGGATGACGCCGGCTTTCGGG
>JANNJX010000462.1:0-2556 GCA_031396005.1 Burkholderiales bacterium | reverse complement strand
TGGCGCGCCACGACTGGGCCAGCGGCGGCGTGCTGTGGAGCGACAAGCCGCCGGCCCCACCCGCGGCAGAAGGTCAGCTTTGACCTGAACGCATCCATCCGGATCAATACCAAGGGCAAACCCGCAATACGGCGGGCTTTTCTTTGCCTACATTACTTGCATACAAGCTTGTAGTCAAAAAGCCTGTGCAACCCGATGGAGGTCCTCATGCCCCGCTTCTTTCGTTCCCTGTTCGGCCAAGTGGTACTCGCGCTGCTGCTCGGCGTGCTGATCGGCTTCGTCTGGCCCGAGTTCGGCGTCAAGCTGAAGCCGCTCGGCGACGCCTTCATCAAGCTGATCAAGATGATCATCCCGGTGCTCGTCTTCTGCGTCGTCGTGCACGGCATCGCCGGCGCCGGCGACTTGAAGCGCGTCGGCCGGGTCGGCGTCAAGGCGCTGATCTATTTCGAGGTCGTGACCACCATCGCGCTCGGCCTGGGCCTGGTGCTGGCCTACATCTTTCAGCCGGGCGTCGGCATGAACGTCGATCCGAAGGCGCTCGACGCTGCGGCGATGAGCGCCTACGTTGACAACGCCGCCAAGCTCACCGGCGGCGGCACGGTCGAGTTCCTGCTGAAGCTGATCCCGACCACCGTGGTCAACGCCTTTGCCACCGGCGACGTGCTGCAGGTGCTGCTGTTCGCGGTGCTGTTCGGCTGCGCGCTGGCGATGCTCGGCGAGCGGGGTGCGCCGGTGGCGAACTTCATCGACACGCTCTCCCACGTGCTGTTCAAGATCATGGGCATCATCATCAAGCTGGCGCCGCTGGGCGTGCTCGGTGCGATCGCCTTCACCGTCAGCAAGTACGGCATCGGCTCGCTCAAGCAGCTCGGCATGCTGGTCGTGCTGTTCTACGCCGCGGTGATCATCTTCGTCGTCGTCGTGCTCGGCGCGATCATGAAGTTCTCGGGCTTCTCGATCTTCAAGCTGCTGCGTTACCTGCGCGAGGAGCTGATGGTGGTCTTCGCCACCACCTCGAGCGACAGCGTGCTGCCGCAGATCATGAGCAAGTTGAAGCGCATGGGCATCCGCGACTCGACGGTCGGCCTGGTCATCCCCACCGGCTACTCGTTCAACCTCGACGCCTTCTCGATCTACATCACGCTGGCCGCGGTGTTCATCGCCCAGGCGACGAACACGCCGATCACGATGACCGATCTGCTGACCATCCTGGCGATCTCGCTGGTCACCAGCAAGGGCGCGCATGGCGTGCCGGGCTCAGCGATCGTCGTCCTGGCGGCGACGCTGCAGGCGATTCCGGCGATCCCCGCGATCGGTCTGGTGCTGGTGCTCTCGGTCGATTGGTTCATGGGCATCGCCCGCGCCCTGGGCAACCTGATCGGCAACTGCGTGGCCACCGTCGCCGTGGCGGCGTGGGAAGGCGACATCGACCGCGAGCGCGCTCATGCGGTGCTCGACGGCAAGCCGGTGCCGCCGACCGAGGACGATGCCGACGCGGTTGTCAGCGGCGGGCCGCTGTCGGCGCCGGCGCACGCCTGACAACCCTGAGCTTCTTTCGCCGCTCTGAACCAACGCTACAGTCGCCCGCGACATGGCCACCCAATCCGACATTGCCCACCGCGTCGTCGAGTCGATCCTCGGCCAGCGCCTGAAGCCCGGCGAGCGCCTGGGCGAGCAAGCGCTGGCCGATCTGTTCGGCGTCAGCCGCACGCTGGTGCGCGAGGCGTTGATGCAGTTGCAGGCGCGCGGCTTCGTCGAGGTGCGCACACGCAAGGGCTGGTACGTGGTCGAGCCCTCGATCGAAGAAGCCCGCGACGCCTTCGCCGCGCGCCGCGCGGTCGAAGGCGGCATGCTGCGCCAGACCGAGGGCCGGCCGCTGCAGTCGGTGATCCGCAAGCTGCGCCTGCACATCGCCGACGAGCGGCGCGCGCTCGACGGCGCCGACGCCGCCACACGCGCCTTCCTGCTCGCCGACTTCCATGTCTGCCTGGCCGAGTGCCTGGGCCACCGCGTGCTGGCCGACATGCTGCGCGACCTGACCGCACGCACGACGATCGTGGCCACGCTGTACCAGAGCTCGCACGATGCGCGCGCCTCGTGCGCCGACCATGCGCGCATCGTCGGCCTGCTCGAGGCTGGCGACACGGCCGGCGCCGAGCGGCTGATGCTCGAGCACATCGGCAGTGTCGAGTCGGCGCTCGGGCAGTCGCTCGCCACCCAACCCGACGCTAGCGAGCGGCTGCGCGCGACGCTGGCGCCGGTCTCCCGGCCGAAGCCGAAACTCGCGCGCGCCTGAATGCGCACCGCGGGCGATGTCAGCCGGCCGCGGCGCGCACCGCATCGACGGCACGCAGGATCGACTCGGCCGTGGCCGGTGCGTGCAAAGGCGGATGCACGCGATGGCCGCCGACCGCGCTCGCCGCATCGCGGATCGCCAGCAGCACCGAGAACGGCAGCAGCAGCGGCGGCTCGCCGACCGCCTTGCTGCGGTGGATGCTGTCCTCGACGTTGCTGTTCTCGAACAGCGCGACATGAAAATCGGCAGGGCAGTCGTTG
>JANNJX010000421.1:0-2983 GCA_031396005.1 Burkholderiales bacterium | reverse complement strand
TTGTGCAGCTCGGCGGGCAGCGTGCCGGCGGCGCAAACGACGATGTCGTTGGCCGCTGAATCGCCGGTCGAGTCCCGCACGGCGCCAATGACCTCGGCGTCGTAGGGCAGCTCGCCTTGCTGGATCGGCGCTGTCGTGAGCAAGGTGACGCGCTCGCGCCATTGCGCGGCGAGTTCCGTCGCTCGTGTGGTCCAGGCAGTTTCGGCGCGCCAGCCGCCTGGCCGCAGCGCGGCCATGACCACGCGCGCGTCGGCCACCACCGACGCGCCGCGCCGCTTCGCCGCATCAAAGGCTTGCACGTTGATCGACAGCCGCTTTGCCTTTGCGAACAGCGTGTGCGAGCCTGTGGTGAAGTCTTGCAGTCGCGTGCCGATGGCGATCACGAGATCAGCCTCGGCCGCCAAGGCGTTTGCCGCGGGCGAGCCGGTGACACCGATCGCACCGACGTTCAGTGCGTGGTCCCATGCCAGCGCGCCCTTGCCGGCCTGCGTCTCGGCCACCGGCACACCATGCGCGGCGGCCCACGCCGCCAGCGTGGCCGCCGCCCGGCTGTGCAAAACGCCGCCACCAGCCACGACGAGCGGCCGGCGCGCGGCGCACAACAGCTCGTTCGCCGCCGCAAGTTCGCGCGCATCGGGCGACGGCCGGCGAATGTGCAACGTTGCCGGCGACAAGAACGACACCGGGCAGTCGAAGGCCATCGTCTGCACATCCTGCGGCAGCGCCAGGCACACCGGGCCGCAGGTTGCGGGGTCGATCATCACTTGCACCGCGCGCGGCAGCGCGGCGAGGATCTGCTCCGGCCGCGTGATGCGGTCGAAGTAGCGCACGAGAGGTCGGAACGCGTCGTTGGCGCTGATGTCGCCGGCCGCAAAGTCTTCGACCTGCTGCAGCACCGGATCGGGTGTGCGCGACGCGAACACATCGCCGGGCAGCAGCAGCACCGGCAGGCGATTGACGTGCGCCAGCGCGGCGGCGGTGAGCAGGTTCGTCGCGCCCGGACCGATCGACGTCGTCACCGCCATGATGCGCTGGCGGAAGTTCGCTTTTGCAAACCCGATCGCGGCGTGCGCCATCGCCTGCTCGTTGTGCGCGCGGTAGGTCGGCAACGTGTAACGCACCTGCGCCAGCGCTTCGCCGAGGCCGGCCACGTTGCCGTGGCCGAAGATCGCCCACACCCCGGCGCAGTACGGCTCGACGCAGCCGTCGTCGTTCTCGATACGCAGCGCGGCCAGGTGGGCGACGAGGGCCTGTGCCATCGTCAGACGCACGGTGTCGGTCATCGACTGTTGCTCCTGGTCGCACGCCATGCTCGCACCAACTCGCCGAAGCGCGATGCGGTGCGCTCGATCAGCGCCACGTCGTCGATCGTGCCGGCCAGCCACTCGCGGCTGGCGTCGCCCCAGATCGTGCGGCCGACCATGAAGCCGCGCACGATCGAATGCGCTGCTGCTGCGGCGAAGCCTTCGATCAGGCGTTCCATCGGTTGATTGAGCCCCAGCAGCACGACGCCGCGGCAGTGCGGGTCGCGCTCGGCGATCAATTCACCGAGCGTGGTCCACGAAATGGCCTGCATCGGCGCCAGCTTCCACCACTCCGGTTTCACACCGAGGTTGTAAAAACGCTTCACCGCGCGCAGCACGGTGTCGTCACTCCCATTCGGCGGAATGATTTCGAGCAGCAGCTCATGCCCGCTCGCCCGCGTCGCCTGCCAGAGTTCGAGCACGCGTTCTTCCTGCGCCACGCGCAACATCGCCTCGTCGTCCGGGTGATACGCAACGAGGCACTTCACAACCTGTTCACGCGGCCACTCGACAAGCGTCGTGCCGATCGAGCGGGTGCCGTCGAAAGCCAACGGCCGCGAGCCCGGCTGCTCGACCGGTCGGCCGACCCACCAGCCGCGGCCCGTCGCAGCGCACAGCGCGCCTGCGCCCCAGCGGCCATCGATCAGCACACCGATGCGGCCTTGCAGTTGGTGCTGTGCCTCGACCTGCTCGGCCGCCTTCAACAGCAGCGACTTCAACACCGGCAATCGCGATAACGGCGCACCGGCCTCGCGCGCCATCGCTTCGAACTGCGAGCGATGGTCGAAGGCCATCACGTTCAACTCCGGCCACGCCGGACGTGATGCGGTGACGCGATGCAGGTGCGCCAGCAGCGGGTCGGCATCGACCCTGGGCAAACGTTGGCCGCTGAACCAGTGATCGAGCTCGGCCGGTGTGGGCATCGCCGGTGCGCAGGCATGGCGAGAAACCACGATCGCGCCGCAAGCGTTGGCGATGCGCGCTGCGCCGTGGAAGTCCAGGCCGTCGAGCAGGCCCTTCATCAGGCCGGCGGCAAACGCGTCGCCGGCACCGAGCACGTTGACGACCTCGATGCGTTCGCCGAGCGCCGTCGGCGCGTCTTCGAGCCGCGGCGGCACGTCACCGTCGATGAAGCAGCAACCCTTGGCGCCGAGCTTCACCACCATTGCCGCGGCGGTGACTTCACGCACGCGGCGCAGGTTCGCCAGCAGATCACCGCCGGCGCCGCCGGCAATTCGGAACTCTTCTTCGGTGCCGATCAGCAGATCGAACTGCGGCAGCATTTGCTGCACGCTGGCGGTCACGCGCGCGTCGGCGACAAAGCGGTTGGCGCCTTCGCCGCGCTTGGTCAGGCCCCACAGCACCGGGCGGTAGTCGATGTCTAGCACGCGCGTCGTGCCGTGCCGGCCGGCCAGGGTCAACGCGCGCGTTGATGCTTCGCGCACCGTGGGTTGCGATAGATGCGTGCCGGTGATCAGCAGCGCGCGGCAACTCGCGATGAAGCTTTCATCGATGCGCGACGCCTCGACCGCCATGTCGGCGCAATTCTCGCGCATGAAGAGCAGCGGAAAGGTGTCGCGGTCTTTCAGCCCCAGCAGCACGAGGCCGGTCAGCCGCTCCGGATCGACCTGCACCTGCGAGGTGTCGCAGCCCTCGCGCTGCAGCGTCTCGACGAGGAA